>JAJZZH010000230.1 GCA_021797675.1 Bacillota bacterium
AGATCCCGGCGGCTAAGGCTGGTCATAGCGCCCCCCAAAGAGAGGCTTTCCGCTTAAGCCGGGAACTTGCAGGGACAGATCCCTACAAGCCCCCGCCTTTAGGCGTGGGGTCTATGACCTCCTCAGAAGAATGGGCCGCCCTGCCGTCAGGCCGCGAAAACCTGCCGGCGCATCCGGCGGCAGGGCGCCCGGTCCCATTTATGCGCGGTGCGGGCTTCGGTCCAATGCCGCTTCGACAGGTTCCCCCTTGGGGGGAAGATAGGTACGCGGATCGGCCTCGAATTCCCGCTGACATGCCGTATTGCAGAAGTAGTACGTCTGGCCCGCATACTCCGTCTTCCCGGCTTCTTCGCCGATGGTCACCGTCATCCCGCACACCGGGTCCACCGCCGTTTGCCGCGGGCCCTCCGGCTGGGGTGCGGCTGCCTCGTCCGCCGCCAATTCCGCCGCCCAGCGATCCTCGGTGGCGGTCATGTCCC
The DNA here is from genome assembly GCA_021797675.1 of Bacillota bacterium. GTDB lineage: Bacteria > Bacillota > Sulfobacillia > Sulfobacillales > Sulfobacillaceae > JAJZXC01. The sequence continues at coordinate 480 of JAJZZH010000230.1, forward strand.
CGAACGGATTGTAGCGTTTTAGCAGCGCCGAATTGCTGGTCACCAGAATCGAGGACACGGCCATGGCACCACCCGAAATGACCGGCGCCAGCCAGCCGACAGCGGCGATGGGAATGAGGATCACGTTGTAGAAGAATGCCCAGAACAGATTCTGGCGGATTTTCTGCATGGTCTGCCGGGACAGGCGCAGGCTGGCGGGTACGCCTCGCAGGTCGCCACTCATGAGCGTAATGCCCGCGGCGGCCATCGCAACATCGGTGCCCGTGCCAATGGCAATGCCGAGGTCGGCGGTCGCCAGGGCTGGCGCGTCGTTGATCCCATCCCCCACCATCGCCACCCTGCGCCCTTGGTCTTTCAGGGCTTGCACCACCTCGGCTTTTTGGGTGGGCAACACCTCCGCTTTCACGTGGTCGGCCGGGATCCCGACCTCCGCAGCCACGGCTTCAGCCACGCGCCGGGTATCGCCCGTCAGCAGATACACCGCGACGCCGTCGGCATGCAAGGCCTGGATCGCCTCCGCCGCCGTATCCTTGATGGTATCCGCCACCGCGATGAGCCCGGCATAGGTACCGTCGACGACCACGTACAGCGGCGTTTTTCCTTCGCGTTCGAGGCGCTCAATCGTCTCGGTGAGATCGGCCGCGCGGGTTAAGGCCTCTTCGGCGGCCCGCCGGCTCCCCACCATGACCGCATGGCCTGACACCTGGGCCCGCACACCGCGGCCCGGCTCGGCCTCGAACTCCACCGCTTCAGAAACGTTGAGGCCGTGGTCCTGCGCGAAGGCCACAACTGCACGGCCCAGCGGATGCTCCGAAGCCGCTTCCACGGCGGCCGCCCAACGCACGAACTCCTGACCCGCCGGGCCGGTGGCCTCCGGATGGGCGATGACATCGGTGACGGCCGGCTTCCCCCGCGTCACGGTGCCCGTCTTGTCCAGTACCACGGTATTAATGGTGCGCGCGATTTCCAAGTGTTCCCCGCCGCGGGTCAAGAGACCACGTTTGGCGCCCACCCCGACCCCTGCGGTGATCGCTGTCGGCGTGGCGAGGCCTAAGGCACACGGGCAGGCGACCACCAGGACGGCCACCGCCGGCAACAGGGCGGCGGCCACCGCGTGGCCCATTACCAGCCACCAGACACCGAAGGTTACCAGGGCAGCGGCGATAACGACCGGCACAAAGATCCCGGAGATGCGATCGGCCAGCCCCTCAATCGGGGCTTTTTGCGCTTGCGCGGCTTCCACGGCGGCAATAATCTGCGACAAGGCGGTATCGCGTCCCACCTTCGTCGCCTTGACTCGCAGCGTTCCGGTTTGGTTCAAGGTCGCGCCCACAACCGGATCGCCGACCGCCTTCGTCTGCGGCACCGGTTCGCCGGTGAGCATCGACTCGTCGACGTGGCTTTTGCCCGACACGATAATGCCGTCGGTGGGAATCTTTTCGCCGGGCCGCACCACCAATTCCATCCCCGGCTCCACATCGTCAATGGATAGCGAACGTTCCGCGCCGCCGAGGATCACGTGCGCATCCCGAGGGGCCAACCCCATCAGCTGCTTCATCGCCGACGACGTGGCCCCTTTGGCGCGCGCCTCAATGAGCTTGCCGAGGCTGATGAGCGTCAAGACGATGGCGGCGTCGTCAAAATACAGCGCCCGACGGGCCCCCGCGAACAAGAGGCCCACACTAAGGCCGTAGGCGGCCGTCGTGCCCATGGCCACCAGTACCGACATGTTGGCGTTTTTGTTTTTGAGGTTGTGGTAGGAATCCCGGTAGTAAAACCCGCCGACATACGCTTGGACTACCGTCGCCAGCCCGAACTGCAGCCACGGGTTGGCCAAGATGGGGACGCCCGCGATACGCGTAATCAACCAGATCGCCAAGGGGAGGGAAAAGACGCCGCCGACGACGAACCGCACGAGCCAGCGGCGAATTTCCTGCTGCCGGGCTTCCTGCGCCGCATCGCGCTGGGCGCTCAAATCTTCCGTGGGTACGTCCCACGCTTTCAATTGCCGCCGCACATCGGCGGGGCGAATAGACTCGGGGAGATAGGTGACCACCCACGATTGTGCCGAGCCTTCATACCGCGCCTGAATCACCCCCTCGAGCGTGGTGAGGCGTTGCGTCACGGCGTCCGCGGCGGACGGTTCGAGGGATTCACTCGGCTTCAGGCGCATCGTGTCCGTAATCGCCTTATAGCCAATGTCTTGAATTTTGGACATGAGGGTGTCCAAGTGGACCGCCGTGGGATCAAAGGTGACGGTGGCTTTTTCGGTCCCAAAATTGACATGGGCGTCCGCCACGCCAGGAAATTTGCTCAGCCCTTTTTCAATCCGCAGCGCGCAACTGGCGCACGTCATGCCGCTGATGCCCACCTGCACGTGGGCGGTATGGCGAGTGTCGTCCGTCACCGTCGTCTGCTGGATGTTCATGCTGTCCCTCCTTCCACGGTGCCCGAAACCGTCTCGCGCGCTTCGTGATGGCAATGGGGTGTCGCCCCCGTGCTCCCGACCGGTTCCATCGACGGAATGCCCTTGCTGTATCGCAGTGCGGCGACTAATTCCGTGATTAAGCTTTCCCCGGATCCTGCCAAAATGGCGTCGGTGACGCAGGTCGACAAATGATTCTTGAGTAGGACCTGCTGTACCCCGTCTAAACTAGCCTGAACCGCGGCCAACTGCTTCATAATGTCGACACAGTAGCGCTCATCGTCCACCATGGTGGCTACCGCCTTGAGATGGCCAATGGCGGCCTTCAACCGGTGGCTGGCGTCTTTCTTGTATTCGGGAATCATGGTCGCACCCCCCTCGTAACAATTTGGTGGCCTGTAGCACAATTATATCCCCCCCTGGGGGGGTGGGTCAAGAGTGTGGCGTTGGTAACATGAGGCCCATGCAACCGCGACGATCGCTGGTGTTAGGTTTCAAGATATTTGACCGAATTCAGCCCCGTTTTTCCGAAAATGCTTGACGGCCCGCAGGCCCTGTGACCATCAGGCCTCAATTGTTGCCGACGAGGGTTGAGATGGCGCGTGCTATGGTCAACTCCTCTTCCCTCCCTGGATTTTCCCCGACGAATCGGCGATCCGGTGGAGTGTAGAGGCGGCGGTGCCCGCGGTGGACGTCGACCGGCACTCCTGGCCGCTGACCGCCGCTGGCTGGCATTGGACCTTGGCCTGGATTCGGGCTCACATTCGGCCCTGGATCGCCGTCAGCAACGTTAGTCGCCCCATGACGTTGGACCCTAGGGCTCGACGACCTCGTACGGCCCACTTGGCACCCCCGCCACGGCCGTGGCAGGGGATTAGTCCTGGACTTGCGTCGCTTGGACCTCGTGGGGATTGCAGGGACTCCATGTTCCCAGGCCCCGGGCTATGTGCGGCGGGATCGTGTGGCGGCGGGTCTCATCCGAGATCTTGCTGGGTATGGTAGCTAAAGCTCTGGGAGGGATCAAAGAGGCGGAGGATTTTCGAGTGTCAAGTTTTCAGCGAGCGATCCCCGCGTTGGCGCGCAGGCGAAGTTTGGAATCACGCCCAATTGGCTTTATCATAGGTAGTGATACTTCTCCAAAGAAAACGCACAACGGGAGGAAATTCCAGGTGAAACCATCACGCAGTGTTTCGACGATCCTGACTGTTTCGGCGTCCCTGCTAGCGCTCTCTGGAGCGGCCTACGTGGGAACACTTACGGTTCAACAGTGGAAGGCTCCGTCATCCGCCTATGCGGCGCCGCTCAGTGACCAGAACAGTCAGGTGATTACGGGGAATACCGTGCCGGGAGTGGTGGCCCGGGCTAATCCGGCAGTGGTCCAGATTACGGACACTGCACCCGCTCCGTCGCCAACCGGATCAGGGTCGATGTCGGCCGAGTACTTAGGATCAGGCTTTATCATTTCACCGAAGGGCTTCATTATTACCAACGACCATGTGATCAACCAGGCAAAAAACATTCAGGTGAAGTTGGTGGGCGACCCGTTGCCGGTGCCGGCCAAGGTGGTCGGCAAAGACTACAATTTGGATTTGGCGTTGCTGAAAGTCTCCGCGCCTCACCCTTTGCCGACGCTGTCCTTCGCGTCCTACCGGAAGATCCGGATCGGACAGTTCGCCATTGCCATCGGCAATCCCGAAGCATTGAGCCACTCCGTGACGTTTGGCATCATCAGCGCGGAGGATCGTGCTATCCAGGCAGGCAACAGCTCCGGCACGCAAGTTCGTCAATATTACAACATGCTGCAGACCGACGCCGCCATCAATCCGGGCAATTCAGGCGGTCCATTGCTGAACCTGGCGGGACAGGTGGTGGGAGTGAATACGGCCGTGTCAACATCTGGCCAAGGCCTGGGCTTTGCCATCCCGGTTTCCACGGTGCGGCGGGCGCTGCCCTACTTGGAACAGGGCAAGGTCGTGCCCGAACCGTACTTGGGGGTGGAGGTGACCGACGTCACCGAGCAACAGGCGAAGAAGTTGCATGAGTCACCGGTCCGAGGAGCGTTCGTGGTCAAGGTGATGCCCAATTCGCCGGCCGCCCATGCGGGGATAAAAGCCGGCGAGGTGATTATCAATTTCAATGGCACTCCTATTTACCAGGACACCGGACTCATCAACGCCGTCCAAGCGACCAAGCCGGGCCAGAAAGTCACCGTCACCGTCTGGACGGCTAAGGGAGCCAAGGTGTTGCATGCCGTCGTCCAGCAGATGCCCGCCCAATTCCGGGTAACCGGCTGAAGCGGTACGAACCGGAGCTCCGGCGCGAGCTCCGGTTTGCGCCGATCGGCGAGAGGACTCGCCCTGGACACCATCAGGAGCTCGTTGAGCCAGGGGTCGAGATTGGCCATGGCAGCCGTATCGGGGTCGTTTTCGCCTCCCGAGGTCTTTCGCGATGGGCGGCGATCACCCGGGGGAAGGTCGTGTCGGATTGGGTTATGGTTAGAAAAATGGGTTAGGGAGATCCGGGGGCGGTTGCACGCGCAGAGCCGTCTTCTTGGCGGAGGGTGGCGACCACGGGTGCACCCGCAGCGACCCACCGACCGGAACGAGCGGATTGTTGGGTATCCGGGCCGAGCAGTCGTCCACGATGTTCTTGGGCCTTGACGACCACGACATCGCCTACTCCTGGAGAGTGAGTGGGGCATCCTCTGGCAGGCTGTAATACGTCAACCATGTCCTTAAATTTAGCTTATTCACGTAACCAGGTCGGAAATTTTCGATTGATCATTTGCGTACCGCATGGTACCGTGAAAGCAATTAGCTTCGCCACGGAAGAGGGTGTCCGCACTGCGGATTGCGGTTGACGCACTCATATATTCTCAACAATCCGCAGGCATTGGCCATTATGTCGGAGAGTTGTTCACCACGTATATCAAGGAGTTTACGCAAGACGAAGTATTTGCGGTGACCAACCCCGACGTTACCATTTTAGGTGCGACCATGCTGCATCCTCCCCGGTCTCTGCGGACGAGCCGGGCGCGCTTGAGTTATGAGCAAACCATGCTGCGTCGGCTGCTGCGTCAGACGCGTTATGACGTCATTCACTTTCCGGATTATCAATTGCCCATCTTCGGATCGTTGCCGCGGGCGGTGATTACCGTCCACGACTTGACGGCTTTTCGCGTCCCCGAAACCTTCCCTCCGCGGATGGGCCAAGTGAAGCGCTATCTCATGGCCCGGTCAGTGCGTCACGCCTCGCATATCGTGGTACCCAGTCGCGCTACGCGCGACGACTTGGTGGACATCTTGAAGGTTGACCCGCAGCGGATCAGCGTGATCTATCACGGAGTGGCCCGAAAAGCGCGCTATGAAGGTCCCTCGCCGCGCAACCGCCCCTATTTCTTGGCCGTGGGGACGTTGGAACCTCGGAAGAACCTGGTTCGCCTCATTCATGGCTTCAGCTTGCTGAAGCACGACCGTGGCGATGGGTGTCCCGATCTGGTGATTGCCGGCAAGCCCGGATGGATGTATCAGCCCATCTATCAAGCTCCCCGCGTGTACGGGGTGGTCAATGCGGTAGAATTTTTGAATTACGTGGACGAAGAGCGTTTGCTGCAATTATACAGTCATGCCAAAGCGCTGTGCTATCCTAGCTTATACGAAGGATTTGGCCTGCCGATGTTCGAAGCCATGATGGTAAAAACGCCGGTGGTGGCGTCTAGTCGCGGATCGTTGAAGGAGATTGGCGAAGGCGTGGCGCTGGAGGTAGATCCGCTGGATCCGGTGTCTATCGCTGAAGGGTTGGCCAACGTCCTCGATCATCCGGAGGAAGCCACCGAACGGATTCACCGAGGCCTCGAACGCATTCGGGAGTTTACCTGGGAGGCTGCCGCCAGGGCTACCCGCGAGGTCTACCTGCGGGTGGAGACGGAACGCAGGGGATGAGAACAGGCGGGATACAGCTGGAAAGCGCAAGGCGATGGCCGTAAAGGAAGCGTGGTCCGACGGCGCGCTCGCTTGGGACGCGGAGCGCAACCGGCCAGTCATCAAGGAGGGCACCGGTGGAGGAAGAGTTTCGGCTCTATGGCGACGATTTTGATCAAGACGCCATCCGCCAGTGGTTTTGGGAGGAGGCGGAATATCACAATCAATTTCAACAGGGACGATTTCGCGAGCCTCCGCAGCTTTACCAGCGTTTTGACTGGTATTGGGTTCTGAACCCCTATTTTCATCCCCGGACAGGCGCCAAAGTGCTGGATTTCGGTTGCGCCGAGGGACAGGCCCTGATTGGGTTGCCGGCCGAGCGCAGAGACTTTGCCTATGTGGGCGTGGATGCCAGCGAAAGTCTATTGAAGGCGGCCCGCGCGCGCAATCCGCGGGGAGAGTTTCGACGGATGCCCGACGACGGACGGATCCCAGCCGCCGACGAAGAATTCGACTACGTCGTGGTGTTGGGCGTGTTGCATCACGTTCCCAACGTGCGGCATTATCTGGAGGAATTTCACCGGATTTTGCGACCGGGTGGCCGCCTTATCCTGCGCGAGCCAAACCACGCGATGGGCCGCCCGGTGGGAAGTCATCGTATCCTGCCAGGGCTATCTCCCAACGAACGGGGAATTCCGACGGAGTACTTGACCCAGCAACTGACCCGGCTCCAAATGCGCATCGTGGCCGTCCGCCCGGCTTTTCACGGCCTGGTGGTGAAGCTGCTGCGACGATGGAAGCCCGACTCTCCTCGGGGATGGCAAGCCGTGATAGGAGTCGACCGGATATTGAACGGGTTAACCCGGGGTCGGGCACGTTACGAACGCACCCGGCTGTGGGACAAAATTGCGCCGACGGCCAGCTACGTCGTGGCTGATAAAGGGCCGTAGCACGGCGCTGGGAAAGAGGTAGGACGCAATCGATGCGGGTTGCCCTGGTTCACGATTGGCTGATCAATATGGGCGGTGCGGAACGGGTCCTCGAAGAATTGGCCCGCCTGTATCCCGAGGCGCCGATTTACGTCGGCGTGGTGCAAAGGGATAACCTGTCTCCGTTGTTGCGCCAACGGACGATGATTCCTTCGTTCGTGCAACACTGGCCGAGGGCTACCCGATGGTATAATCGCTATCTTCCCCTCTTGGCCTATGCGGTGGAGCAATGGGACTTGTCATCGTTTGACGTGGTGATTTCTTCGTCGGCGGCCGTGGCCAAGGGGGTATTGACGCGGGCTGAAGCGTTTCACTTAGCCTATGTGCACACTCCGATGCGCTACGCCTGGGATCTGTATCCCGCGTACCGCGACCAAGAAGCCCACGGGGTGACCCGGCGCATCATGGGTCCCGTCTTTCATTTCCTGCGATTGTGGGACCGTTTGTCGGCGGACCGTGCGGATCAACTGGTGGCCAATTCCACCACCGTGGCAGCGCGCATCCGCAAACATTACCGGCGCGACGCCGTGGTGGTGCCGCCGCCGGTGGACGTGGACGGATTTCGGGTCCAGTACGCCCCCGGACGCCATTACTTGGTCCTGTCGCGCTTGGTGCGCTACAAGCGTTTTGATTTGGCGGTCGCGGCGGCGAACCGCCTCCAGGTGCCTTTGGTAGTCGCCGGGGACGGCCCCGAACGCAAGGCCTTGGAACGTTTGGCGGGACCGACGGTTCAGTTTTTGGGCCGCGTGGATGAGGCAACCCGGGTTCGCCTCATCGAAGAGGCGGTGGCGCTGATATTTCCCGGCGAAGAGGATTTCGGCATTGTTCCGGTTGAGGTGCAGGCGGCCGGACGTCCCGTGATCGCCTACGAGCGGGGCGGGGTCAGGGACACGGTGGTCGACCAGGAGACGGGGTTGCTGTTTTCCGAGCAGTCGGTCGATGCCGTGGTTGACGCGATTGTACGCTCGCGGGCCATGGTGTGGGATCCAGACCGAATTCGCCAAAACAGCGAGCGGTTTCGCCCGGAATTCTTTGCTCAGGCCATTTCCCGCCTGGTCGAGCAAGGTGTCGCGACCAGGCGGGACGGGCTTGCAAACCCCTAGACCAACCTGCGGTAGAACGCGTCGCGGTGGAAGATGGCGTACTCTATCAAGAAGAGTCCAAACCCTAGCTGGCTCCAACACACGCTGACCCACCCCGGCGAGGCTAGAGGCCAGCGGTAGGCGAAGCAGTCGATCCATTGCAGGAGAGGGATGAAGGCAAAGGCTCCCAAGTGACGAAGGACGAGATCTGTGGCGAGAAGCCCAACCGCAACGAGGTAGCCCACCGTGACCCGCCCGCTGTAACTGGTTGACCAGACAGTCAACCCGCTCAGCAGAGCGGCCGGCCCCATCGCTGCTAGAGCCGCCGGCCCGCTGCGAACGGGTCCCCAAAACCCCACCATGATGATGATGATGGTGGCCGCACCAACGAATGGTCCCCAGATCGCCAGCCAACGGAGATGCAGCACCAGACGACCGGGTAGCATGCTGGTGAATTCCACCATGCGATGCCGGACGTCAACCTGGAGCAGCGGACCGGTGGCGAGGGCGAAGGCGAGGGGAAAAATCGCCTCGCAATTCTCGACAAAGTCGCGCCGCCAAAGCGCGGTCGACGCTAAAACGCCGTGGCTCAGGGCAACCAGGGCAAGGGCCAAGGTCGCCAGCACCCACGGTGCGCGGCCGACAATCCGCCATTCAAAGATCAATTGGTCCCAGCGTTCCCTCACGGACGGGCTACCTCCGATTGCCACCAATGAATGAACTCCGCCTGGTTGTTTAACTTCCGCCACGTCTCCCAGTCGAGGCCGGAGATCGCGTGCAGCCAAGCTGAACGGGAAACGTGGCGAAGCCTCGGGGCGAGCTCCGCCACGAGGTTTCGCTGACCAGGAGTCAGGGTACCCAAGCCGGGAATCGGACGCCGGTGACTGGTTGCGTCCAAGAGCCGGGCGGCTTGGTTAGCTGGGGCGGTTTTGAGCAGGGTCAGCACGGCCAATGCCGGGGCCAGGCGGGAGGGAGTCAGGCCGCGGGCCTGCCAAGGCTGGCGACCCAATTGACCCAAGCGTTCCTGCCACCACCAGTCGGCGAGCCACCCGCGGGCTAGGGCCAGCGTCGGCGGCGACATGCGGTCTGCAATCAGGTCAACGGGTTTGCGATCGGGATGGAACCCCGAAAAGATGAGCAATGCGGCCTGGAGACGGGGTTCGCGAGCGACCGGGCTTTCCACGGCCGTCAGGGAGGGCGGGCGCCAAAACCAGGCCGGGGCCAGGGAGCGCCAAGCCCTCCCATAGACGGCTAGGGCCGACCGCTGCGCCAGGGTGAGCGGTTGAGCGGTGAAGACGCGCAGGCGGCCAACCGTCTGAGGATGATAAGGAGCGGCCAAGAAGCAGGGGTTGGTGAGGCTGCCCGTCCAAGTCTTGCGAGCGCGAGGGCGCAGGTTGGTAAAAATGTGATCCGCCGCGGAAAGCCCGTCCACGCTAATGATAAGCGGTCCGCGCACACCGGCGATGAGCCAGCCAGGGGCATGCGTACGCCTAAGCAACGGTTCGGGGAACCAATCGCCGACGCCATTGAGAAAAACCCGTTGCGCCCCAACGGCCATCGGTTCATAGATTTTGCGTTCTTGGAAGGGTCGGTAGGGCAACGGACTCGGATATGGCCAAAGGTGTCCGCTAAACTGGATGATGAGTGCGCCTCCGTGCGGGTTCGCGGCTAAACGCAAGCGGACCATGCGGGTCGATGTCGTGGAAATCACCGCCCCCTTGGCGATAGGACTCAAAAGAACGGGTTTTCCCGCGAATCGCACGGAATCGATGCGGAGCCCACCATTCAGCCGAAGTCCGGCTGGAGGGGTAGCATAACTGGGAACGGGAAGGACTTCACGGCCAGTAATTAAGCCGCTGGCGGCGTCCAAATGCACCATGAGGCGAGCCGGGCGGGTAAATAGGAAACTCGCCGTCTGCACCGGCAGGGACGTCGACCGGGGGGCCAGCGCGTTCACCCAGGGCGCATAGACGAAGATCCCGCCGCTGAGTTCTAGGACCAACAGAGCGGACCCGACCACGCGCGATAATCCGGTGGGAGACAGATAGTGTCGGGCGTAACCCCGTTCTGGCTGAACGGCAGCCATCACCCAGACGGCTCCCAGCACGGCAAATCCCACGCGATTGGCGATTAACCAGCCGGGCAACGGAAAGGCCCCCAACCATGGCGAGGGCATCGTCAAGCCGAAGGCCAAAAAACCGGGAAAGGGATTAAAAAAGACCAGTCGTGGCCACATCGCGGCGAGCACGGGGAACTGGAACTCGGCGAAGCCAACTCCCAGCGAAAGCACGACGGCTGCCAAATGGTAGCGACGCCCCCCGCCGGTCACTTGGGCCAGCCACAAGAAGAATCCCGCCACCAGAAACACGTTAGCGGTAGCCAACCCCCCGGTGAGCCCTAGATTCCAAAGGACGCTTCCCACAAAAGGCACGTGCGTGGCGGCGGCGGACACCATCCCCCCCAGCGCGGCCAAGACTCCCTCCGATATCAACCCCAAACTCACCACGCCAAGGAAACGGCCCCAATAATAGTCGTCCCGGGTGACGGGCCGGCTCCACCAAGCGGCCTCCCGGCCGGGATCGGCCATCAACTGGCCAATGACGGGCACGAGGCTGAAGGGAACCACCGTGTACACGACGGCCGTCAGGTGAAGGGCGCTGTCAGCGGCGTTAGGCGAGCCGGGAGTGGACAGGGCGGCGAATACGGTGAGGATCCCCAGCAGCAACAATTCCAGCCAAAAGATCGGTTCGCGGGCCCCGGCGCGGAGGGTGGCGATCCAGATGATCGCCGTGGCGTGTACCCTTCCGGGTACGTGATAACGTTCGCTGCGCGTCATTGGCGGCGCCCGCGCAAGGTGACTACGTACCCGTCCCAGGGCGTAGGCGGTCGCGGTGTCCAGGTTGGCGGTACTGGGCGGCGTTCGGACAACACCGCGAAACGGGGGCCGACAGACCAATAGTGTTCCAAAATCATCGCCTCTTCGCGATCATACACGCGTTCCGGGCTCCAGTAGACCAATCCTGCGGCACACTCGGCCAGGCTTTGGACCGTTCCCTGATACCGGATGCGTCCGTGCTCCAGCACGAGGACGCGATCGCAGTGTGCCTCGACTTCGTCCAAACGGTGGGAGGCGATGAGATAGGCTTGCGGGCTATCCGGCTGGTGCGACCAGCGGAACAGGTCTTGCCAAAATGCCAGGCGGTGCACGGGATCGAGGGTTGCCGTCGGTTCGTCGAATAAGACAACCAGCGCGTGTTGCACCCAAACCGCCGCCAGCGCCAGTTGGCGGCGCTGGGCGGGGTCCAACGTCCTGCCCGGGCGGTCGGCCACGGCTTCTAGGCCCATGAGAGCAAGCGCGGTCTGAATCCTTGAAGTGGCTTGGAAACGGTCGCTTCCGTTCCAAACGGCGAGCCGGAACAGAAAACCACGCGGCGTAAGCGTTGGATATGCCCCCGGAAATTGCGGCACGTAGGCGACTTGCCGCGTGAGCGCTCGGTGGTCGGGAACGGTACGGATGCTTCCCCGATGCGGCCGGTAGAGTCCCGCCATCAACTTGAGCAAGGTCGTTTTGCCGGCACCGTTGGGACCGATCACCGCCGTGAAACCCGCATGCACCATGAAGCTGCATTCGGTCACGGGCATCGCCCGGGCGCGTCCGGTTCCCCGAGGCTGGTAGGTTAGACGTCGGACTTGAACTAAAGGAGAAAGCGGATTATTGACCATGGCTGATCTTCTCTCGATAAGGCGGGTCGTTGGTCGACGTCATGGCTTCGACGGGACCTTCCGGGGAATCCGTCGCAGCCCGCTCCAGATCAGGTTTTGATTCAACGTTCAGCAGGGCCCAGAAGTACCCGTCTTCCACTGTTGGCTCGATCCCGATGGCCGATGGAGGACACGCCTGGCGGTATATCTTTATCTCCCCGCCCGGCATCGGTTGCCACCAGCGGTCACTCGGCGCCTCACCGACGGCTTTTTGAGGGACGCGGAATACGTGGCCTTGGGCGCCCTCGGCCAGCCGTGGACAGGGACCGTCGAAGATGATCTGACCGTCATGCAGTAACAGCAACCGGTCTGGAAAGACGGCGGTTTCCGCCACTTGCCGGGTGGCCACCAGGACTCCGCGGTGACGGGATTCGGCTTGTAACAAGGTGAGGACGAGGCGCTGGCCTTCCGGATCCAACCCGCTAGTCGGTTCGTCGACTAACAGCCACTCGGCGGGTTTAAGCACGGCCGCCGCAATCAGCGTTTTGCGCTTGGTAGCGCAGGACACAGCGCGCATGCGGACTCGCAGCGACTCGGTCAGCTGGAGCCGTTCGGCCACAGCCTGGGCATGACGGCGGGACGACGCCGACGACATCCCATCCAGGCGTCCGATCTCCGTCAGATATTCGGACACCGTAAGTTCACGAGGCAAGAGATTTGCGCCCGGCACGTAACTGGCCCATTGACGGCCGGCTGCTCCACCGCGCCCTACCGGGCGCTGTCCGATGCGAATGATGCCGTTGACTTCCGGCAAAATTCCCACGATGGATGCCAACAAGGTCGACTTGCCACTTCCGGTTGGGCCCAGCAGAACGGTGGAGTCTTCCACCGTGAGGGAAAACTCCTCGAATATCTTACGCCCGGTGCGATGATATCCCAGGCTTACGCCCTCCCACTCCAGCATGGCGACCTCCTAGATATCCACAGTACCGTGCGCCAAATGCCCGGGCCGGCAGCATGGTTCCTCCGTGCTTTAAGGGTAGCAAAAATCGATGGTGAAGATAAAGCAAAATAATCCATTTGCCCTGCAAATAGGCCGGGAAAGCTCGCCGTTTAGGGCGGGGATGAGCCCGATTGTGCCATTGTTAAACAAACCGGGGCCTGTACGCGAAGCTGTTTGCAATCAAGCCCCAAGCGGGCGATCCGGTGTTGGCCCCGAATCCACGCGATGGCTTTGCCACGGGCATTGATTTCGGTCGGCCAAGACCGCCTGGGGCGCACGGTCGATCGGGTCAGGGATTCGGCTCCATGCGCCCCGGTGCCGTCTATGGGGACATTAACACGGACTGTCGGCCACCCGATAATGCGGGTCACCGTGCCGCGGTGGTGACGGTCCAGCGCGGCATCCCCCAACTTCTGTCGGGAACGCTGCGGACCACACTGCACGAAGCGACGCGGATTTTTCGGAAGGTAGCGCGGGCGCGGTCTGAAGTTAGGCCCAGGGTTCACGCCTTTCAGCGCAGCGATTCCATGGGCCAGGAACCTCCAGGAGCGATCCCGGAAACCCCTGCCTCGGCCCCGCATAAGTCAGGCGGCGGGCGAGTTCATCGACCTAATCTTTTCTTGTCACGACGGGAGGTTGGGGACAGGAATTCCATGGTTTCTCTCGAATAGATGAAAAAGAGGCGGGACCGGACACCCAATTGCCCGCCCTGGGTCCAAGCCAATGTTTGGAAGCCTTGACATGGACGGGGTTGATGTCCTGCCCTGAATAGATAACGTGCGCAGAAAGTGGTGGCTGGTTCGGTAAGCGAATTGCGGGATCGACACCGCCAAACAGCTTTTCGTCGCGCTGTACAGGAGCAAAAGCATTCGCCTTGCGTTGGTGGCACGGTCAGCCCCAGCGCCGGCGGGCGGGGCCCGACCCCACGGGGAAAGGCAGACGGCACCGCAGATTTAGAAGGATAATTTTGGTATCAAAATTTTAGTACAAAGGAGTTCTGGTATGCGTATCTCATCTTTGATCCGGGCGACCATGGCTTGCTCGGCGGCAGCGACGATATTCTGTTTTGGGGGCGTCTCGGGTCTTCAGTTGGCGTGGTCTCCGTCTGTCTATGCGCATTCCCAACCGAATTACGTGCCGCAATTTATCAATCCGCCGTCGGCACCAATAAAATTGTCGGTGCATGCCACGGTTTCGGTGGCATTGACCCAGAATCAACGCCTAGTGCGGGTGTCGGGGGCCAAGGTTAGAGTGGTCCCGGCTACCCTTTGTGCGGAAAATACGTTGACCATCAACGGGCGGCGCCCGGGCGTGCCGGTAACCGTCACGGCGCAAAACGGGGTTGCGAATTTTACCGTTTCGGCCGTGTATCGAACCGGCCCCATCCAACTGACGGCCAGTTGGCTTAGCCCCGGAGGCCCCCGAAATCCGGTATCTACCTTCGTGACCGTCGGCAAGGGAGGAGCGCCCAAGCTGTGGCGGTTTACCGGTCAAACCCGCTTTGGTACCGCCAATCAAGTGGCGCGGGCCGGTTATCCCCAGGGCACGCGGACCGCTGTCCTGGCCTCCGGATTGAATGCCAATCTGGTGGACGCGCTTAGCGCCGCGCCGCTTGCAGCGGTACTCAAAGCCCCCATCCTATTGACCGCCTCCAACGCCGCGGTCGGCCCTGACACCTTGAAAACGCTGAAAGAGCTCAAAGTATCGCGGGTGGTTTTGATTGGGGTGGTGGATAATCCTAGCGTTCGCTCACAGTTGGCCGGACTCCGGATCATCGCCTATCGAGGGAACAATCGCTATGCCACCGCCTTGAAAGTTGCGCTCGCGGTACGTCACGACGGGGGTAACATGACGACGTTGTTCTTTTCCTCCGGGGCCGACCAGCATCTCACTGATGCGCTGACCGTGGACCCGGCCGCCGCCGCCTTGCGCGCACCGGTCTTGCTCTTGCCCCCGACGGGAGGCCTTCCCGCTGGCTACTCCGCTTTGCTCCGGTTTGCGCCGCATGCCTTCGTCGTCGGGGCCGCAGCCAAGTATTCCGCCAGGCCTCCGCACGCTGTGGTGTTGACCGGATATGACCGGTTTTCTACCGCAAACGCCGTCAATGAGCGGTTTTTTTCGCATCCCATGGGGGTGGTCGTGACCAATGCGGGCGTCGCCCACTTAGTGGATGCCCTCGTCGTCGGCCCATGGGCGGGTGAACGGGGATTTCCCATCGTGATGGTATCCTCGCATGTTATTCCGGGGCCTACCTACGACTACTTGCAATCCATCACGAATTCGGTGAGCGCCATTGGCGTGGTTGGAGGCATCCGCGTGGTACCGTCGTTGATGAGCAGTGCGATTGCCCAGATCATGCATTGAACGTAGACATCCGGGGCTTTGACGGTCAAGCACCCGGGGAATCCCCAGGGGGTAGCAATTTCTGTGGTCAGGGTCAGCGTTTTGTACTGGAATGGCTGTCATAGACCCCACGGCTAAAGCCGGGGGCTTGTCGGGATGCATTCCCGAGCGTCTCTAGCTTTCGCCGGAAAGCCTGCAAGGGCGCTATGACCAGCCTTAGCCGCCGGGATCTCGGGAGCGAGCGGCTCCGTTCCTTCGGTGCAGACCTTGGGATGCTTCTCCAGTCTCAAGCGCTCTGGTCCTCCGTTAAAAGCCAGCTGGGGTGTTGCGAGCGGTGCGGAGGGATGATGCCACCCGAGGGAACCTTGGCGAGGAGAGAGATTC
>JAJZZH010000084.1 GCA_021797675.1 Bacillota bacterium
CACCTTCTTTCTCCACAACCATTATATAGCAACGCTCGGACTGGGATCAACCCAAAATTTCGCCTGACGGCGAGCGCCTTATATCCCCATAGCTAAAGCTAGGGGTTTTACGGCGCATTTGATAAGTTTATAAAGGGCTAGATCTTCCCTGATGGTTATAACGCATCCCTTAGCGAATCCTCTCGTATTCGGTTCGCCCAGGTCACGCTCAGGCAAACGGCATCCCGATCGGAAAGCAAGCGGACCGCGTCGCTACGAGGATCGGGATGAATGGTTGAGGCACAACGTCACCGGGGCCGAATCGGGGCGCATCGCTATGCCCGAGTATCCTCGCCCGATCAAAACGAGGACCTGGCTCGTCAGGCGCTTACGGACTTTGTCGGTGTCATGAGGGGATTCACGAGGGGATTCGGGATCTTGGGTCCAGCATGAATTATCCCCAGAAAGGGTGCAAGATGCGGCCCCGTGGATCAGCTTGCCCAAAATCGTCCTCGCTGGTCTTTTATTCCGGGCTCCCGGCCTGGGCCACTTCAGCCAGGGCTTGGCGCATTGTGGCGACCACTTTTTTTCCCCCGCGTGGTCCGTAAATCCGTGCAGAGAACGATGTGGTGATGGCGATCAAGTCTTCGACCAATTCCTGGGGATCGTCCTTCACCGTTGGCTCCGCCGCGACGACACGCACGCCGGAGGCGTGCAGCAGGGCTTCGAGATAACTGAAGCCGAATCGGGCCAACCGGTCGCGATGTTCAACCACGACGAGGGAAGCCCTTTGTTGGCGCGCTAAGTCGAGTAGTTCCTGAAGACCCGGGCGTTTTTCATTCAAACCGCTCGCCACGTCGGTCAGCGCGGCTACCACGACCCATTGCTGCTCCGCGGCGAAGGTGGTTAACCGGCCCAATTGCCGTTCTAAACTCCCGGCGGCCTGCTGCTCTTTGGTCGAAACCCGCGCGTACAGGATACAGCGCGCATTTCTGGACGTCTCCCCGGTGTCCTCGTGCATGAGGGCCTGTAGGTCGGCAACGCGATAGCGGCGGTGATTGGTCAGCGTGCGGACGGGGATCAACCGTCCTTCGCGTTCCCATTTTCGTAAGCCTTCGACACTCATCCCGAGCATCTTCGCGGCTTTGCCAATACTGACAAATTGCTCATCCATCACTGCATCACCCCGCATTATTGTATAATGATTTAGGATATTATGCAATTTCTATTGCAAGCAGTTTAAGCCTCCCTCAATGACTCGCTTCATCTGATCTCACGGCGCGGAAACCTCGGCGTTTAGGCCGAGGAGGCAGCGCCGTTCCCCTCTTTTTCTGTTGACTTCTCGAGAATTGCCTTAGTAAACTGATTCTATGAAGACCAGGCTGACCGTCAAACTCAAACTGAATACGACCTCGGAGAACAATCAAAGCCTCCTGGATACCGCCAGGGCCTATCACGACGCCCTCAACGACACGAGCCGGGTGGCCTTGGAAAACGGCAAGATGTCCCATCACGTCAAGCTCCAGCGACGGGTCTGTCCAGCACTGCGGGAGCGTTTTGCCTTGCCCGCCCAACTGGCTTGTTCGGAATCGAGGCTAGTGAGAGCGACTTTCCAAGGATTGTGGACCAAGGTCAAGCAGCATGCCTCTCACCGAACGCGTGGCGATACCAAGAAGCGGTACCAGGGTTTGGACAAGGCCCCGATCTTCACATCCCATACCACCCCCTTTACTTGCCAGCGGAATTATCGATTCCACTCCGATCAACGCGTAGCCATGACCGCTCTGGAGGGGCCTTGGATTCGCGAAGGATACCATCAACCCCTGAACCTGATCCACAAAGGTTCCTTGGGTGGTGTCCCCTTGGGTGGTGTCCCCTTGGGTGGTGTCCCCTTGGGGGACGCCAAGCTCTGGCGTGATCCCCGAACCAAGCCGTTTTACCTATGGGTCAGCCTGGAGGTGAATCCCTCCGATCCCACGCCGCAAACCCTCAGGGGTATCAAGGGAGCGGATTGCAGCTCACCCCGGATTCCGAGCGAAAGCAGGAGAGGAGAGAGGCGTCAAGCGTCCGATAGGCAAGGTGGAATCGCGTGACGCACGTTTCATGAAAACCTGGGATCCCGCACCGCCTCCCCATCAGAGCCACGGCCTGGAAGTTGCCTGGCGTTTGCTGAGGCCTCATACGCTGACCGCATCGCTGATCCCGGTGCTCATTGGCACGGCCTTGGCACGGATCAGCGGACCCTTTTTTTATCCCTTGCGCTTTCTCGCCATGCTTGCGGCTAGCCTGCTCATCCAAGCAGCCACCAACATGATCAACGAATACTATGATTTTCAACGGGGGCTGGATAGTGCGGAGTCGGTCGGTATCGGCGGCGCCATCGTTCGCCATGGGGTGCCGGCGGTCACCGTCCTGCGTCTCGCGATCGCGCTGTTAGCCGGGGCTGTCCTGCTCGGCGTGTACCTCGCCTTGGTGAGCAGCCCTTGGGTCTTCGTGGTCGGAATCGCCGCCATTGGTGTAGGATACCTTTACAGTGCCGGTCCGCGTCCCATTTCTCACGGCCCGTTCGGTGAGTTGGTGGCGGGCGTATTGATGGGCGGACTCCTTATTATCCTTGCCTTTTATATCCAAACCGGTCAGGTGACCCTTACCAGCCTGCTGTTGTCCGTCCCCACCGTCTTCTTGGTCGGCGCGATCCTGATGGCAAATAATATACGGGATCGTGACAATGACCGCGCCCATGGCCGCCGCACGCTGGCGATCATGCTGGGTAAACGGCGGGCGGTCACCGTGCTGGGTGCCATGATGGCTGCCGCGTATGTATGGACTTTGGGGCTGGCTACGCTCGCGATGGTTCCGTGGTGGACCGTTCTTGTGGTGGGCAGTCTCTTTTCCGCGGCACAAGCCATCCGGCGCTTTCGCCGCGCGGAGTACCCGGCCGACATGATGCCCGCGATGCAGGCCACCGCCGCCACCAACACGCACTTTGGCCTGCTGCTTACCATCGGCCTCCTGCTGAGCCATCTTTTCAGGTAATGGGAGGCCTCCCCGAAGCAGAACCCGTTACCGGTTCCGGTGCGCTTTCCAGGCTCCGATAGGCGAGATAGCTTAACACCAGGAACAGCACCGACACGTTGCCCACGTGGAGCAGATAGGGTCCGGTCGCCAGATGTCGGAAGACCAAATAGGCTCCCGAAGCGATCTGGGTGGCAACCAGAACGGCGAGAATGACCGTCGCTACCCAAATTTCGCGCGACGTTCGCCGATAGCGGTAGAGCGCCACCAGCAGCCACACCACCAACGCGGCCAATCCAACGGCCACTAGGCGATGAATCTCGTCAAGCAACACCAAAGGGTTACTCTGTCCAAACCAACGGCCATTACAAAGTGGCCAGCCCCGGCAGGCTGCGCCAGCCTGACGGAAGGCCACATACGACCCCCAGTAGATGGCAGCAAATGCGTATCCCCAGATGAGCCATACCAAGCGCCGGACGCCGGCCGGCAAACGGATCCGGGGCACCGCCGCCTCGCTGGCAGCGAGGCGAAACACCACCACGGTGAGCAGTCCCGTGCCCACCAATGCCAATAATCCGAATCCCAAGTGCAGAGCCAGCACGGGAGGCGGGTTTACCCAAATCACCGCCACCGCGCCCAAAATTGACTGAATCACGATGAAACCCACGGCTAGAGCGGAAAATCCCTTTACGGCCCGCGAGTGGGGATACCGGCGCCAAGCCCACAGGACAAAAATCACCGTAATCACGGCAAATCCGCCGACAATGGCGCGGTGAAGAAATTCGATGGTCACGTGTACGTTCACAAACCGCGGAATCACCGCTCCATGGCAAAGGGGCCAGTCCCGTCCGCAGCCCAGGGCCGACTTCGTTTCGGTGTCGAGAAATCCCACCATGTCGACCACAAACATGCCCACGGTAGCTAGCACACCCAACCCGCGGATGCCCCATCCGGAATCCCTCATGCTTGATACCTCGCGTCCCGATTCGTTGTCCAGTTCCGACGTGTTCCAGTATACTCATTCGGCGCAACCCAGACCAAATCGCAATCAGGCTAGTTCGTTCGAACTAACGGACGCGCCGACCTCGGCTAATATGGCCACGCTGGCCATCGTGGCGGGAATCCGGTGCCATTCCGACGACATCACGATACCCCCTTCATCCAGGCCGGCGCGCGGCGATTTTCCGCGGCATTCGGCAGAGCCCTCTCGGTGCGGCGGACTTCAGCTACCTTTTGTGGAGCACAATGGGCTATTATATCCTGGTGACGGGCGTCCTGAGAGTCACCCTTGGCCGGATCGGCGACCGTCGGGCGGTTGCCGATGGATAAGCGGGGAAATCCGTGCTGTGGTCTCTACCTTGGAGCCGAGGGGGCGCGGGGGCGATGCAACCATCGGCTTGGGCGTCGGACAAGCCGCGCGCAGCGGCCTAATCGTGGCCAACACCCCATATGGGGCAATTTATCAGATTGTTGCTCGGCGGAATCCTGGCGACCTTGGACGGATGTTGGGGGGTTTTAACAGTTTCTTAAATCTTTACCTATAGTTATCCATCGACGGATAATTATGGTATTGAATCGAAAATTTGTTGGCATTAGGGAAACAGCCGAGTTTTTGGCGGTCACCCCGTCGACATTGCGACGATGGGAACACGAACGAACATTGGTGCCCGATGAACGGACACCGGGGGGGAACGGGTCCGAGATCGGACCCGCAGGAGGGAGCGGCCATGATGGTTGGCCTACACCCGAGGCAGAATTCCTGCGAACCGAGCCGCATCGTTCCACCCATTTGCCCCACCCCGGGATGCGGCCCTTCCGGTCCTCGAAAGCCGCCGCGCATCTCCCATAGCTCGCGTATCTCCCGCATCGAAAGAAAGGAGTTCGATAGCATGCATGAAGCGATGATCACGTTTGATGCCAATGCCCGCCGCCTCGAAGCGTACCTTGCCGTTCCGGAAGCGGCTGAACATCGGCCCGCCGTGATTGTGGTGCACGAAATCTGGGGGCTTGACGACCAAATCAAGGGGGTCGCCCGACGGTTTGCCGAGCAGGGCTATGTGGCGCTCGCCCCCGACCTCTACAGCGGGCCATGGCGCGAGGCGATGCGCCCGGATAACATCACGGCCGGGATGGCATTCCTTCGCCAAGCCCCGCCCGAAATTCAGCGCGACCCCTCCCGGATGGAGGAGGCGCTGGCCTCCCGCACTCCGGAGGAACAGCGCGCCCTCCGCACGCTTATGCAAGTGATGACCGCCGGTCAGCGGGCCACCTTCGCGGCCGAACTGGCGCGAGCCCTCACCTATCTCCGCCAGCGGCCGGAGGTCGACGGCAACCGCATCGCCAGCCTCGGTTTCTGCATGGGGGGCGGTATCGCCATCCATCTGGCCACCCTAGCCCCGGAACTCTGGAAGACGGTAATCTTCTACGGAGAGAATCCGCCGTTGGACCGGGTCCCCGCTATCCAGGCCCGCGTCTTAGGCCTGTACGGTGGAAAAGACCGCAGGATCACCGATTTGGTGCCCGAATTTCAGCGCGCCATGGAAGACGCTGGCAAATCCTTCACCTACAAAGTATATGCCGGAGCTCAACACGCCTTCTTCAATGACACGCGTCCGATGTACCACCGCGAAGCGGCCCAGAACGCCTGGAAGGAAGTTCTTCAGTTTCTCGAGGCGTGATGCTTGCCAACCGGCGCGCCGCCGTCCTGCCGTGGTATGCCTCCGGCAGGACGCCCGCGCCGGGCCAGCGGATGCGACCGAGGGGCGGGTGCGCGGTGCGCCAAGCTCCCGCCAACCAGGATCCTGGGTTAGGGCGGCGAGAGCCATGCCCACAAACTTCCGAGCACCTCCGGCGCGGCAGGAGTTCCCTGGCCTACGCCGCGCCATCATGCCTTCGGCGCCCTGTTGACGTGGCTTAGCGTAGGTTCTCGTTTCCTGGCTTCTCGCCGTTTGCGCGGCAGGCCAAACATGACGTAACCGGTCGCCACCGCGGTCAACCCCAGCACAAAAATCAACGCCCACGGAACGCCCCCGGGGATGGCGGTCGTGGTCAGCGCTCCGGCTGCCAGGCCCACGAAAACCAAGCCCACGGTCACCGGCAGCACGGGATACCAAAAGGCCCGGTATGGCCGGGGTCGGTTCGGTTCGCGACGGCGAAGCCGGATGATTAAGATGGTGGTTAAGGCATACATCAGCGATTCCACGCCCGCCCCGGCATCAATGAGCAAGGTGTATTGCCTCGTCGCATAGACGGCGAGCGCCAGGACCAACGCGAGCGCGGTCAGCCCCAAGAGCGCC
This sequence comes from Bacillota bacterium, assembly GCA_021797675.1. Lineage (GTDB taxonomy): Bacteria > Bacillota > Sulfobacillia > Sulfobacillales > Sulfobacillaceae > JAJZXC01. The sequence goes on from JAJZZH010000084.1 coordinate 6,291, forward strand.
CGAGCTGGAACCAGCCTTGCGTTAAGCCGCGCCCAGGACGGCGGCAAGGAGCGTTCGCGGGCCAAGGCGTAGACGAACCGCGAGGCGCTAACCAATCCTCCGTTGAAGGTCGTCATCGCCGTGGTCAAGGTCACGACGGCCATCCACCAGAACCCCAATGGGCCCAACGCCCGCTCGCCCACCAGCAGTTGCGGAATGAGGCTGGACGACAAGGAGGCGGGATGGGGAAACACGTCGGCGAGCGCCAGAGCAAACAGTCCGAATGCGACCGCGATCAACCCCAGCGCCATATACATGCCGCGCGGAATGGCGCGGGCGTCCTGAAATTCCTCCGCCAGGGGGCTTACCCATTCAAAGCCCACGAAGATGAAAACGCCCAGCGCGACCCCCTGAAACCACCGCGGCCCCATCTGAAACAAGCTGCCAACGGGCATCGCGGGGCCGCTCGCGATCACGATGATCGAGATCACGGCGAGCGTGCCGAGCAAGAAAAATGCGTTGGTATCCTGCACCAGGCCCGCCACCCGCACCCCGCGCAAATTGAACACGGCGGTGACCCCCAAAATCACCACCACCCAGACGATTCCGGGGACCGCCGGAACGGCCGCCTGAAACACATGCCCAAGAACAAATGCGTCGGCGGCAATGACAAACACCACCGTCGTCGCATAAACCAGCGAGGAGACCAACGACAATTGATCGTTTAATCCTCGCCGTGTCCACACGCGGATTGCCGCCGCCGAAGGAAAGAGCCCGTTGAGTTCGGAGAAATTCGACGCCGTCAGCATGATCAAGGCTCCGGCCACCAAAATTGCCAGCCACGCCGAACGGCCGCCAACATATATCGCCACATCGACCGTAGCGAGAAAATTCACTGCCGCCGAGGCCAGTCCCGCGCTGGTGGAAACCGCCGTCCGCAGCGGGAGTACCTTGGTCAGAGTACGTTCAGCCACGCTATTCTCCCCAAATCATTAGCGTAATGACGTCAAGCCGCAAGAGATCATCTTGGCTGCCGCGAACCAGCAGATCACCCTGGTTATAGGGTTCGGTGGGGGCCATCTGGCCCGAGAAGATCGCCTCCAGGACGTCCCGATCGGCGCGGATTTCCAGGTCCGCAGGGCCGGTGGCCGTACCCTTCCCCGCGCTCAGTTGGCCTGCGGCACTCCGTATCCAAAACGCTTCGCCCGTGTCCGTAGCCCGTATCGCCACTTCCCGCGTCCAATCCCGGTTCATCGCGATGAGCCGCGGATTCTTGTTACATCGTTCGACAAATCCCTCCAACACCTTCTCTAACGCATCCATCCATGTGTTCTCCTTAGGGTTACTCACGAGCTGGGCCCGCTGCCCGGGCAGACGTCCCCCCTGTCCTCAAGTCGTTGCCGCCTCAGGGGTTCAACAACAAGGCGCCAAATCCGATGTCCATGTCCTCGACCGTTTTCGCCCACGCCGCATGGTCGGGGGTAACTCCGGATACGGCCACCACCGCGGCTTCCATCACATTTGTACCGAACGAGCGGCCATCGATTTCGGGGGTGGTGGTGATAAGCCATTTGGCTGACCGCGCTCGTGCTGCCTCGACGTCGGCGGCGGTCGTCGTATTGGTGATGATCACCTTGCCCTCCAGCGTGTTTGGCCAATAACGACGGATCAAATGGAAATCCCCAGCGATAATCTGCGCCGCGTCGAAATAGCGACGGTAGCGTTCGTCCGACGCCGCATCCTGCTCGGCGCCGATCGGATACAATTCCGCGAAGGGACGTTTCACCACTTCCGGCAACAGGTGTTTGGCTAGACGGACCAATTCCGCGCGGCTCAAAATAGGATAGTCCACCTGAGCCGCAAAAATCAGATCGCCCGCCACGGTGGGGAAGCCACGGCGATAAAAGGTGTCGGCCATGCCGAATCGGTCGAGCGCCGACACCATCAACACCGCATCCTCGGGGTTGATGATTTGGCGCGCGATCAAGGCATCGATGACTCGCGGCTCCCACACTTCTTTCAGGCCCTTGCCGTCCAAAACAGGCGTTTGGGTCACCGCAGCCACCAATCTCTCGGCGTCTCGAATCGCGTATCGCTCACCGTCGACGATCAGCCAGCGGTCAATGCCGCCCAGCCCGATCGCGTCCACCTGGCCGTCGAGTTGGCGGAGCAGATCCACCGCTCGCTCGAGATTACCGTCCGTCCCCCGCCGCTCGACCAAGACCGGCACTCCGCTGAGATGGATCCTTCCCCGGTGGTCGCGCCGCGAGGAACCTAGGCTAACCCCCACGACGGTCTTGGGTTCACTGCTTGCTTTCAACACGTTGTGCGGGCACCCCGGACGCTCTGGCCAAGGGGCGGACACTGCCCGCTTCTCCCTTCTGCAATGCGATCATCATCGTCCACGCCGTGTTCACCGCGATTCCTGGCAGCCACGGAGCGTCTCTGGCACGCGAATCCCGGTTGCCCGACGGACCATTTTCGCCAGCGTCTCCCCGGGAATGGGATCTTCCGCTACTCCAGCGGGCGCATGGTGGGAAACAGCATCACGTCTCGAATCGACGGACTATCGGTCAAGAGCATTACCAAGCGGTCAATGCCGACTCCCAGTCCTCCCGTCGGCGGCATCCCATGCTCGAGAGCGACCAGGAAATCCTCATCAAAGGGATGCGCCTCGGTATTGCCGGCCAGGCGCTGGCGTTGTTGTTCCCTAAACCGTTCCCGCTGATCCAAGGGATCGTTCAGTTCCGAGAAAGCATTCGCGATTTCACGCCCCGCCACAAACAGTTCGAAACGCTCGGTCAAGTCGGGGTGGTCGGGGTCGCGCTTGGCCAGCGGTGAAATGTCTACCGGGTGATGCCAGAGAAAGGTAGGCTGCACCAGATCGGGCTCTACCGTCACCGCCACCACCTTGTCCATCACTTGGGCACGCGGACTGGAGGCGTCGACGGGGATGCCCAACCGGCGTGCCAGAGCCTGGGCATCCCCGTCGGTCTTAATCTCTGCCCACACCACCCCCGTCTTCTCGCGCAAACGCTCGACGAGGTCCACCCGCGTATAAGGCGGGGTAAAATCGATGCGGTGTCCCTGGTAAGTCACGGCCAGTTGATGTTTCAAGGCCGCCACCACCCCGGATAGCATGTCTTCTACCAGGCGCATGATGCCTTCATAGTCAGTATACGCCTGGTAGAGTTCCAACATCGTGAATTCGGGGTTATGCCGGGTGGAGACGCCCTCGTTGCGAAACACCCGGCCAATCTCGTAGACTTTGTCAAATCCTCCTACGATAAGCCGTTTCAAGTGCAGTTCCATCGCGATTCTCAAAGACAGCGAGAGATCCAGCGCATTATGATGGGTGACAAATGGCCGGGCCTCAGTGCCGCCCGCCAAGGTCAACAAGACCGGAGTTTCAACTTCCATAAAGCCGCGGGCGTTAAAAAACTGGCGCAAATACTCGATGGTATCCGAGCGCAACCGAAAGGTCTCGCGGACCTCGGGATTGACCAGCAGATCCACATAGCGCTGCCGATACCGCAGGTCGACATCTCTTAATCCGTGCCGCTTGTCGGGCAGGTCGCGCAGACTCTTGGCCAGTACATCCATGGCGTCCACTTGAATGGTAACTTCACCGCGCCGAGTCTTAAACACTTCCCCCTGTACGCCCAGCACATCACCCAGGTCCAAGTCGTCAAGAATCTGAAAACGCGGCGCGCCCAGCCGGTCCGCGGTCAGGTGGCACTGAATCCGCCCTTGGCTGTCGTAGAGATCGACAAACGCCGCGCGCCCGTGGGTGCGGATCGCCATGATCCTCCCGGCCACGCTAACCCGCCGGCCCACCAATTGCTCATAGCCTTCGACAATCTCGCGGCTCAAGTGGTCTACGGAAAATTTTGTGGGACGGTAGGGATCAATTCCCTGCTCTCTGAGGTGATTCAATTTCGCCAGCCGCACTTGGCGCGGGTCGAACGCTACTCCTTCCGACAATCCTCATTCTCCTTCAATGTGAAATCTTTTCGTCGCGCGCCCGCGGTGAGCTGACGAATGCCGGAGGGACACCTTACGCGCACCCTGCGCCAAGCCGCTGCGGCGCCACGACCTTGACTGCCGCTTCTATTGTACGCTAGACAGGGATCTTACGCGATCTTGACGACCTTCAAGCGGATCTTGCCGACCGGCGCCGTCACCTCCACGACATCGCTCACGCGGGCACCGATCAGGGCCTTGCCCACCGGAGACTCGTTCGAAATTCGATTTTTTATAGGGTCTGCTTCGGTCGACCCGACAATCTCATAGACCTCTTCTTCGCCCACATCGAGGTCTTGCACGGTCACCCGAGATCCGATGTGCACGTGGCTGGGATCCATCGTCGCCCCGTCCACCACCTGGGCCTGGCGCAACATCTTTTCCAAGGTTTGAATGCGTCCTTCAACGAATGCTTGCTCGTTTTTGGCATCTTCGTACTCAGAATTCTCGGAGATATCGCCAAACTCGCGGGCCACTTTGATGCGCTCCGCCACCTCGCGCCGTTTCACGGTCTTGAGCAGTTCCAATTCGGCTTCGAGTTTCTTAAGGCCTTCTTTAGAAACAATTAATTCTCGGTCCGCCACAACGTTCCCTTCTTTCCCCACAGTATCGACGCCTCGCCGGCCCATTCCTTCACGCCGAGTCTCACGCTTTCTCGCGTCCGCTGTCCGTCCGCTGACACGCCTGGATCACCGTTCGCACGCGTGTCAGGTCGACGGCCACGTCATGATCCAAGGGTCCCTGCCCCAAAGCCAGGCCGATCACCTCCCTGTTGGCGCCCACGAGTGCCTGCAACAGCCGTATCCTGGATTCGGAACCAATCAAGATAATCACCTCATACTGCCGGAACTCTTCGGCCAATCGAAAGATCTCGTTGACCAGTTCGACTCCACTGCGATGACGGACAAAAGCCTGGCGCTCGGCTTCCGTCATCAATAACGCGCGTTCTACGCCCAGTTCCGCCAACAGCGAGGCCAGCGCCATTTTGTTGGCCACGGGAAACCCGACGACCGCGATAGAACGGCCCTTGCGGATTTCACCCAAGCCTTCCAGATGGGAGACGAACGCCCGGTCGACTCCCAGTTGCTGCGCCACCTCTCCCTGGGAATGCCCCTCGGAACGAGCCTGCAGGATGTCGCGAACCGCCCGGTCGACCTTGCTCAAGCTGATTATCTTGTCGCCAATACGAATCAGTTCCACGACGGCGCCTCGCGCCGCGCGTGATCGAGCCATGCGTCAATCAATTCATGAGCGGCCCGACGCGTGGCAATTTGGTGGCATCGGGCGCGATATTGACTGGACTGCGCCGTTCCCTTCAGATACCAAGCCAGTTGCCGGCGCATTTCGGGAATGGCCATGCGCTCGCTCTTGATGGCTACCAACCGGTCGAGGTGCTGGCGCGCCAACTCCGAGCGTTCTTCCGCCGTCGGCGGCGCCATCGGCTGCCCAGTCCTTAGGAAATGGGCCACCCGCCGAAAAATCCAGGGATCGCCAAACGACGCCCGTCCGATCATCACGCCGTCGCATCCCGTCTCGGTCAGCATGCGCTGGGCGTCTTCCGGACCGGCGACGTCACCGTTGCCAATCACCGGAATCGACACCCGTTGCTTGACCATTTTGATATATAACCAATTCGCCGGCCGCATATACTGGTCGGACCGGGTGCGCGCATGCACGGACAGCGCCTTCACGCCCACGGCCTCCAATTTCTCCGCCAACTCAGGGGCCGTGATCCAGTCATGGTCCCAACCTGCCCGCATCTTGACCGTCACCGGCACCTCTACCGCGTCAACCACGGCGGCTGCCACCGCGACGGCCTGGTCGATGTCCCGCAACAACGCCGAGCCATCGCCATTCTTGACGACCTTGGCGACGGGACAGCCCATGTTGATGTCGATCACTTGAGCGTTGTGACGGGCGGCGTCTTTGGCGGCCTGAGCCATGATCTTCGGATCGGATCCCGCCAACTGAATGCCCACCGGATATTCGTCGGGATCCAGTTCCATAAGCCAGTAGCTCTTGGCACTCTGGTGCAGCAATGCATTGGCATTCACCATCTCGGTCATGCAAAGGCCAGCACCTTGTTGGCGCACAATGCCTCGGAAAGCCCGGTTTGAGACTCCCGCCATCGGAGCCAGCAACACCGGCGGATCGATCACCAAATCGCCAATGACCATGGGGAAGATCCCTCCCCGTTCCAAATTTCCCCCCATTGTATCACATTCGGCCGTTTCGACTAGTCCTTATCGCTCGTCGCCGGAAGAGCCCGTAGCCGTCCGTCGCAAGCCGCCGGTTTCGGGACGACGGTCAAGACCGGGTAATCAGATCCACCGGTCCGCGCATCCATCCCGGCCAAGCCAAAGCATCGCCCAGGGCCATTTCGCTTTCCAAACGGCGTTTTACATTGTCGCGTTGCACGAAATAGCCAGGATAAAGTTGCATGCGGTGAACCCACGTTGCTGCTGTAAACGGGGCCTGGATCCAAGGATGAAGCCAGTCGATTACGGCCTTGGGCTCGGCGCCCTCCAACCAAATCCACGCATCGGCGATCGCCAGCAGCTCACTTTCCGCGACCAGCCGCTCCAGCAGTCGGCGCCGACCGGGTTCCACTCTCCGCTCGGCAACGAGTCGCTGCCATAGCGCCACAATGGCAGCCTCGACGTAAATCGGGTCGGCTATCGCCCAGGTCAGAGGGTCCACTCCGTCGGCCCGCTGAAACCACCAGCGATACACATCGGCGGCCATGGTCCCGGTCGGCGCGGCGCGACCAACCACGATCTTCGGCGGATCCCCGGGCAGTACCATCATTCCGTTGCCGGTGCCGTCAACCTCAACCACCGTGGCCGACGGGTCAGCCACCAGCACATCCTCCAGCCGCGGACGGACGTGCGTCCGCCCGCCTGCGAGGGACAACCGCGGTTCGGGAAGAAAGCCTTCACGGCGCGCACGCCATGCGTTCACCGCGGCGGCCGCCAGCGGCGCCCACGCCGGCGGTTCCAGCACGTCTCGGCGCCAAGGTCCCCGTACCTTTTGCAGATTGCGGTTCAGCCGTTGTTCGATCAGGTCGCCCAGACTTCGTAGCCGGTCGTCTCCCCGGGCTCTGGCCAATTGCCGAACACGGACTCGCAGCCGGCCCGCTTCGAGTTTGGCCGACGCCTGCACGCTGGGATCGCCTGCGGCCAAGGGGCCCAATTTAGCCAGCCATTCGTCAAGCCCCGCCAACCATTCAGCCCACTGCATGGGCACGCCCGTCAGTTCCTCATACCGTTCAAGAATTTCGAGGGTGTGCCGGGCTTGGCCGAACGGAACATGGCCCAGTCTCCACGCCTGCCGCCGAATGCTCGCCATGGCCGCCCGCGCGTGCGCCGCCCAGGCCAGCGCCTCGGGCTGGCCGTCAGCAAGTCGCGCCACGTCCCTCCAGCGCTCGGCGACACGGCCGAATTCGCGTGCATTCCATGAAGGCCACCGAGGGTCCGGCACCTCCCCGGTCCACCATAGCAAGGTGGCGGGATAGCGATCGCGGACCAGCTTACGGACACGCTCAGCCAATTTGCCCTCAGCCGGCTCAGACATAGCGCTGCATCTCCTCCGATCAAGGCTATGCAGCCAAGAGCCAAACGTTATGAATCGTTAAATTTTGGAATTTGGCGATCGATTGCCGTTCATAAAGGACCGTATGGCCGCCTGGGCCTCTTCAGTCTCCACTAATTCCGCAAACGCGGCGTTTTCTCGGGCCAGGCCCTCATCCGTCACCGGGCCGCCCCCTGGCCGAATTAATGCTTTGGCCAAGGCCAAGGCGCGCGCCGGTTTCCGCGATAGGCGAAGGATGCGGTCACGAAGTTCGGCCTCCAAGGCCTCCGGCGCGACCACCCAATTGACCAATCCGGCGCGTTCCGCCTCGGCCGCCGAAATCGGCTCGCCGGACAGGATCATCCACAGCGCCCGCGCGGGCCCAATCAGCGTGGGCAAGCGCTGGGTTCCGCCAAATCCGGGCACCAAACCGAGCGCAATTTCCGGCAGGCCCAGCTTGGCGGTGCTCGTCGCCAGCCGCAAATCTGCGGCCATCGCGAGTTCCAGTCCGCCGCCCAACACGTAGCCCTCCATGACCGCCAGCGTGATGAGCCGGCTGGCGGCAAAATGATGCAATACGGCCTGGCCTTGGGCCGATAGCTGACCGCCCCCCGCATCGGATAGCGCGCCGACGTCGGCGCCAGCCGACATCGCCTTAGATCCCCGACCTTGTATCACCACGACGCGCAGTTCCGGGTTCCGTGCTTCGGCTTCCGATTCCAAGGCGGACAATGCGGCATCAAGCTCTTGCAACAATTCCGGACTTAACGCATTCAATGCCTGAGGCCGGTTAAGCCAAAGCCGCGTTGCCGTCGGTCCGAGGAATTCCGTTTGCACAAAACTCATGATGCCCCTCCTCTCTGGGCGATCGTCGGTCGCTCGCTCTGCCGCCGGCTAGCGCGCCTGGTCCATGTCGGCCGCGATGATAAGGCCGTCCAAGGTAAGATTCGCCTGCAGCCGGGATGGAAAATGCAAATGGGGTTGAATGCGCCGTGACCATCCCCCCGTCAGCACCACCGGCGCCTTGTGCCCGATCGCCGACCATGCCCTATCAACCAGAGCCTCCACCATCCCGATAAACCCATATCCCACCCCAACTTGAATCGCCGTCTTGGTACTTTGGCCCAAGGTGCAGTCGGGAATCGAGGGCGGAACATACGGCAATTTGGCCGTGCCCCGCACAAGCGCGGCCGCCAGGAAATGCGGCCCGGGGGCGATGGCCCCGCCGATAAACTCCCCTTCGGCGTTGACCGCGTCCACCGTGGCCGTCGTCCCGGCGTCCACCACCACCACACTTTCATGCCAAAGATGCCAAGCCGCCAGCGCATTGACAAAGCGGTCGGCCCCCAGGGACTCGGGAGGTTGATAACGCACGGGCAATCCGAAACCGGGAGGGCTCACCTCCAGCGGATGACGCCCAATCAAGCCCTTCCCCACCCGCATCAACGCGGGCGTCAGCAACGGCACCACCGAGGAAATGACCACCTGGTTCAACGTGGCGGCATCGATGTCCCCCAGCAAGGAAACGATGCTCAGCCGATATTCATCCGCCGTCCGGCGCACTTCGGTCGAAAGCGCCCATTTCCCGATCCAGCCCGCACCCGTATCGTGCACGCCCAATTTGATGTGAGTGTTCCCAATATCAATCGCCAAGCGCCGACTCACCAAACGCCTCCTGTTCATTCCGCCAGCCGTCGAACTCATGATCGCGATGCTTACGCTTTGTAGTATAGCGAAGCGTCGGCAAAAACGCCGACTCGCCGCATAGTCGCAATCCCCGCTATATTTAGGCAAGCGGAGAAAAAGAGACCTCTCAAGGGGTCGAACCCGACCTCAGCGGCCCGATCACGGGGGGCAGGGAGATGGAAGTAGAGGGAATCCCAAGACCGGGCCCCGCTCTGGTTGACCTCACCTTATGACTTCCCAGTGCGCTTTAATCGTTTTGGCGGCTCGCCGAATCGGTTCCAGGCGACTGTGCGTGGCCCAAAAATACCAGCGGCGGAGAAACGCTTCCGCTTCCTCAACCGGTTAATCCCAAAACGCTTTCAGCGTTTCCTTTTAGATTAAAATTCTGAGCCTAAGCGCCAAGTGAAGGGAGCGCGGTTTATTCAGACGGCAACCGTCGCCGGGAGGTTCTGACAACTGTCGGGTCAGAAGACAACGGATTGGGGTCGACGTCACCTCGCGCGGTCGCGATCATGGGTCCGGTGGACAGCACCCTAGCTTGGCAGTGTGCGGCGGATACGGGGGCGAACGGGCAGGAAGCGTCCGGCAGCATTGGGTCGCCAACGTATCGCAACCGTTGGATATCGGTGCCTGGGCATACTATACTGCTCTCTGTTCAAATTTTTTGCCATACTGAATGTTATATGATTCGTATATGATTCGGCGACCCTCTCCTCATTATTGGGCTGTATGTTTGTAAAACA
>JAJZZH010000006.1 GCA_021797675.1 Bacillota bacterium
AATATACCATCAACTGGGCGGGTCGCGGCTCAAAGTTCGGCACCGCGTGGGCGATGGGCCCGTCGAGCGACAAATACGCCATCGCCTCGCCAACTTCGTCGAAGGTTTGCAGCGCGCCGCCGGCAGAATAATCTTCACCGCTCGGATGATAGAGCGGAGCCTGTGCGATTCTAGACGCCGCCGCTTCGATGCCCCACCAGGTCCATTCGGCTCCCAAGATTCGTTCAAGGTCCCTCTGGACCTCGTCGGGTAACCGGCCCAGTTGATGGTATATTTGGTCCACCAATTCCAACGTGGCCCGACAGTCCTCAACCGCATCGTGAAAGCGATAGACGGATCCCTGGAGCAAGTCGGACAGACGATAACTCGATCGTCCCGGAAACGCGATCCGTGCCCACTCCAAGGTGTCCACGCGAGTTTTGGCGTAGATGATGCCGAATCGATCCAGAAATTGGCGGTCAAAGTCGATATTATGGCCCACGATGGGATCAATACCGACAAAGTCCTCAATGTCTCCAGCGACGGCCGATATCGGAGGATGCTGGGCAAGATTCACGCCGTCGAGACCAGTAAGCCGCAAAATCTCACGAGGAATTGGGCGCTCGGGGTTGATCAGCCAGTGGCGCTCATGCACGGTGCCATCGGGCTCACGGCGCAACAGCGCCACTTGCAGTATCGCGTCGCGCCGTGCATCCAGTCCCGTCGTTTCTATATCGACCACGACGAACCGCGGTAACACACCCATCCCCCCGTCCCTTTATGGGTTACATCTTAGCACGTCGCTTTGCAGCCTGTATGGAAGTTCAGCCTTCCGCGCATGCTGGCTCCAAGGGAGGAATGTCGATGGCTGACGAAATCAAACTGCTGGCGCGTTTTACCTTTTCGGAACAGGCCGAGGCGTGTCAACAGGCCTTACGGGCCCAGGGGTTCGACGTGGTGCAGGTTGATCCGATCGCCCCCGAGGCGCAACCCTATCCGGTGGCAGAATGGGGGCGCTTTGGCTACCAAGCCGACGCGATCGACGACAAATGGACGCAAGTTTCATCTTGGGACAATTCGGCCGGCCTGGTGTTTGGTGAGTCCTGGCTGTTGTCGGCGGTCGTGGAGGCGTCGGACGCGGAGCATGCCCGCCAACTTATTCGGAACTATGGCGGAATCCCATAAAATCCCGGGGGGCGGGCAGGAACCGACCGTGAGCCTCGGCCAAGATGCTGCCGCCCTCCTCCCCACCATCCTTGGCGTCCACAATCGTGGCGGCCGCGTCGACTAGGCGTCCGTGTAGCCGTTCGATGGTGGCCCTGACCCAGACCCTTTCCCCTAGCACCACCGGGCGGTGGTAACGGACGCGGATTTCCGCGGTCACCATCCAGCGGGAGGTGCGCTGATAGATCGCGTGCCACATGGCGTCATCCATGAGACCGGCGACGATGCCTCCGTGGGCCAACGTCGCATAGCCCTGCCAGCGTTCGTCCAAGGTCAGTTCGGCCTCAACTCCGCCGTCGGCGTCAGGCAGGAAACGGCAATGCAGGCCGATCGGATTCATGCCGCCGCAGATGATGCAGCCGCTCGTTTGCGAATTAAAGGGTTGCAAATGGGCCCTCCTCTGATCTACATTATGATATCAGCATTTTAGCACGGCTTTCGGCCTCCACCATGACAGCTTGTTCATCGAAGGCGGTAATGATGCCCTCCGCCATGAGGATCTGTCCATCGACCACCGTATAGCGCACATCCTTGGACTGAGCCGCGTAGACTAAATTGGCGATCGGGTCGTGCTCGGGGATGAGGTGGGCGCTGCGCCGACCAACCACGATGAAATCGGCCGGCCGGCCGACCGCAAGCTGACCGCCGGAATGCCCCAGCACCGAGGCGGTACCCGTCGTGGCGGCGGTGAGTGCTTCGTCGGCCCGAAATGTCTCCGGACGCCCTCCGGCAAGTTTTTGTAACCAGGCCATCGCCTTCATTTCCAAAAACATGTCGAGCGAATTGGTCGACGCGGGACCGTCGGTCCCCAGCCCCACCATGATGCCGGCGTCTCTGAGCATCGCATAAGGCAGGATGCCGTTGCCCAATTTGGCATTCGATACCGGGCAGGTGATAATGCCACCCCGGATGCCGGCCAAATAATCCACGTCGCTGGGCGACACATGCGTGCCGTGAGCAATCAGAATCCGGCTAGAAAGAAGCCCGGCCGCGCTGGCCAGGGCGAAAGGCGTGGTCTTCCGCTGGGCTAGATCCGCTATTTCCTGAGGGCTTTCGGCCAGATGGATGTGGATGCTCAGGTCATACGTTTGTGCCGCTGACGCCACCTGCTCCAACAAGTCAAAACTGACCGTGTAGGGGGCGTGGGGTCCTAGCATCGGCGTGATTCGGCGGTGCTCACGCCACTTGGCCGCAAATTCCAGGGATTCCTTTAACGACTGCTGGCCGGTCTCGGCGTCGCCAGTGATGCCCCGGGCTATCCATGCGCGTAGTCCCGCCTGTTCCACGGCCTGGGCCACTTGGTCGACATGGAAATACATATCGGCAAATCCTACGGTGCCTCCGTGGATCATCTCCGCACAGGCTAACAGGGTGCCGATATAGATGTCTTCGGCGGTCAATTTGGCTTCCAGCGGGAAAATATGATCCTGCAGCCACTCAAACAGCGGGCTATCATCCGCCACACCTCGCAAAAGGGCCATCGCGGCATGGTTATGGCCATTGATCAATCCCGGCAGCAGATAGGCGTCGGTTAATAAAATCAATTGGTCCACCGGGGTCGGGTCGGAATCCTCCGGCCCGACCGAAATAATCTCGCCATTCTCCCAAGTTAGCTGTCCAGGGGCATAGATGGTACGTTTCCCATCCAGCGTGATCACGGTCGCCCCTTCCATGCGATAACGCACGCGTCTGTCTCCCCTCTCGGGTGCCGGGGGACCGCGTCATTCCGGCGGCCCCTGATCCGCTGGTGGCATGCCCGCCGTTTGGCGGGCGATCTACCAGCTCGCTAGATACCGTTGTTGTTCGTCGGACAGCGTGTCGATCCGCAGTCCAAGCGCCTCGAGCCGGATGGCAGCGACCCAGCGATCCACGCTGGCGGGCACTTTGTGCACTCCGGGATCCATCGCATTGTGGCATAAGTGCTCCAGGGAAAGGGCCTGCAGGGCAAACGTCAGGTCCATGATTTCGGCCGGATGGCCATCGCCAGCGGCTAAATTCACCAGCCGCCCTTGTGCCAATAGCCAGAGCACCTTGTCTTTGGTCCACCGGTAGCCGGTCGCCGCCGGCGTTCTGCCGGCGAGCGTACCTTGGGCCCGCGCTTTCAACGCCCGAACATTGATCTCCACGTCAAAATGGCCGGCGTTGGCCAAAATGGCACCGTCACGCATTCGGTCGAAATGGTCCGGGCCAATGACGTCCCGGTTTCCTGTCACGGTAATGAAAAAGTCCCCATGCTGAGCGGCCTCATCCATCGTCATCACGCGATGGCCGTCCATCCAGGCTTCGTTGGCGCGGATGGGATTAACCTCAGTCACGATCACGCGAGCACCGAGTCCCCGCGCCCTTTCGGCCACTCCCTTTCCACACCAGCCATATCCGGCGACGACCACCGACTTTCCGGCAATCACCAGATTGGTCGCCCGCATGATAGCGTCCCAAGTCGACTGACCGGTGCCATAGCGGTTGTCGAAGAGATGCTTCATTTCGGCATCATTTACCGCCACCATGGGATAGCGCAGGCGTCCGGCGCGCTCCAGCGCATAAAGGCGCGTCACTCCCGTCGTGGTTTCTTCTGCCCCCCCCAAGACGTTGGCCGCCAAGGCCTGACGCGACCCATGCAGGCGGTCGGTCAATTCGCCGCCGTCGTCAATGATGAGTGTGGGCTCGAGGTCCAGAACCCGCTGATGCAGGCGGTCGTACGCATCGTCGTCGGCACCGTGAAGGGCGTGGACGTCCACTCCGCCCTCCGCCAGGGCGGCCGCCACGTCATCCTGGGTGCTGAGCGGATTGGAACTGGTGATGCTGACCTCGGCCCCCCCTTGGTGCAGCAATTCAGCCAATATGGCCGTTTTGGCTTCCAGGTGCAGGGAGATGGCGATGCGCTGGCCTGCCAGCGGCTGTTCGGTTTGGTAGCGCCGACGCAGCGTGGCCAAGACAGGCATGCGCGGTCGCACCCAATCGAGCTTGCTCCGGCCGGAAGGCGCTAACCCCGGGTCGCGTAACGTCGGCATTGGTGTCCGCTTCCTTTCTTTGTTTCCTGGAGTCTCGCTTAATTTTCTTGCAGTCTCGCTTACGTCCCCGGTCAAGATTTGGGGCTGCCTTACGATCTTAGGCGAAGACGTGAGGATTGGTGATCTTGCAGCAATCTTTTGGATGTCCATCGTTTGGTTTTCCGCCCGGGGAGCGGGCTAGACGGGAGCGGCCGGTGGCCCGCATTCACACCATTTTGTCTCTTCTAAGCGGGGATCGACCAGGGCTCGGCCGACAATCTCCGTTAAGGTCGCCCGCTTGGTTTTGACCAAGTCCAGCACCTCCCCGTGGCTCAGGGAGGTTTCGGCAAGTCCCGCTGCAAAATTGGTGACCAGGGCCAGCGTTTGATAGCAAAGGCCCAGCTCTCGGGCCAGCACGACTTCGGGGACGGCCGTCATTCCGACTACGTCGCCCCCTAGCAGACGAAAGGCTCGAATCTCCGCGAGCGTTTCAAATCGCGGTCCTTCGGTGCAGACATAGACGCCTTCCTGGGCAACGGGCTCGAGGCCGGCCGCGGTGGCAGCCGCCGCCAATCCTGTCGCCAGTTGGCGGCAAAACGGGTGCGTCATGTCGGTGTGCACGACCGTTTGGCTGTCGGAGTCGAAAAAGGTCGTCGGCCGGCTTTTGGTAAAGTCAAGAAATTGGTCGGGAAGCACAAGGCTTCCTGGAGGCAAGGATGGGCTCAAGGAGCCGACGGCCGCCGTGGCGATGATGCGATGGGCGCCAACTTCCCGCAACGCCCAAAGGTTGGCCCGGTAGTTGACCTGATGGGGCGGTATTCGGTGACCTGATCCATGGCGGTTGAGGAACCACGTCGCAGATTGGTGCGGACCGCAGTGTCCGGCCACGATTTCCACTGTCCCGTAAGGCGTCTTCACCGTCTGGGGAGCGGGGTCCATCAGCCATGGCGGCTCGTACACGCCTGTTCCCCCAATGACCGCTATCGCCACAAGGCTCTTCCTCCTCCGCACGCCGCAAATTGCCCAGGTATATTATGCCAGTCCTTGCCCCTGCTGTCTCTCGCCCGCCGGAGACCCGACGTCGACCGGTGCGCGTAACACGACCCGCACCAGTTCCGGTCGACAGAAGAGCCGAACCGGCAGTTCGGATGTGCCCAGCCCGCGCGACGTGATTAATGTTGGCCCATCGGGAATATCCCGCCGTCCGGCCACGTAACCCCCTCCGACCCGGGTATGCTTGACCAAGGCGCCCACCACGGGGAACACCACCTGGCCTCCATGGGTATGCCCAGACAAGATCAGTTGGAATCTCTTCGCCCGCGGGTCCACCACGGCATCCGGTCGATGAGAGAGCAAGACGGCGGCCCCGGAGCCGATTTGGCTCAGGACCGGGCCCCAGTCAGGGCGGCCGGCGACCAAGTCGGGCAATCCTGCTAGCCACCAGATATGGCCGCTGCGGCGAATCGGCACCACGCTGTTGTCGAGGAGTCCGTCAGCCGACAGCGGCCTAAGGTCAAGGCGGCCACTGCGGTAGTCATGGTTGCCGCTGACCAAGAAGGTTGGCCGACGCTGGCGTACACCGTCCAGGGCGCGCGCGAGACGGCGGCGCGAGAGGCCTGGATGGTATAGGTCGCCAGTGACGACGACGAGGTCGGCGCTTTTCAGCCAGCGGCGGAAAAGCGGCAGAGAAAAAACCTCCACTCGCCCGTGCAAGTCAGACAAGTGGAGGATGGTGAACCCGTTAAACACGGGGTCGAGCCCCGCCAGCTCAACTTCATGCGTCACCGGCCGTATCCAGCGGGACTCCACAACGCCATAGGTGAACCCCGCCAGCGCGATACCGGCAACCAGAGTGCGCATTATGCGTTATCGTGAAAATACAGCGCGATTTCCCGTTCAGCGGACTCCGCACTGTCCGATCCGTGGACCACGTTTTGGGTAAGATCGAGCGCCAAATCGCCTCGGATAGTACCGGGCGCCGCCTTGGCCGGGTCCGTCGCCCCCATTAAGAGACGAACCACCGGCGGGGCATCGCGCCCCTCAACGATCATGGCAACCACCGGACCTGAGGTGATGAAATCCATTAACTCCGGGTAAAATGCCTTATCGCGATGCTCCTGATAGTGTTGAGCCGCCAGTTCGGGCGTGATGTGCATCAGCTTCATCGCTCGGACCGTCAATCCCTTCCGCTCGATGCGCTGGATAATCTCCCCAATCAATCCGCGGCGCACACCGTCCGGTTTTACCATAACAAAAGTTGCTGCCACCTCACAGATCCCCTTCCTCTCGTCTAAACCGCAGCCTTTTGGTTGGCACTTTCCACCAAAACGCCACGGAGGGTCTCCGAGGCGGTAAAAGTTTGGGCGCGGAACTGTTCGACGATGTAGTTACAGGCATCCCAGGGGTTGACAGAATCACCGCAGGTAAACACGTCCACCGCGGCGTACCCGTGTTCGGGCCAGGTATGCACCGCTAGATGCGACTCCGAAATGACCACCACACCGCTTACGCCTTGCGGGCTAAATTTGTGAAAAGCCACCTCGCGCACTTCTGCGCCAGCTTTTAACGCGGCCTCCACCATAATTTGCTCAACGCGGTTGATGTCATTCAACACGTTGGCATCGCATCCATGAATTTCTGCTAGGATGTGTCGACCTAATGCGTTCATTGCATACCAACCCCCTTTTTTCCCGAATACGGTCCCAGCGAGAGACTCCCGCGGGCCAGGACTAATTGTACCAAATGAGCCCTGCCTGTCAACAAAATCTTCGATTTATCCAGGAAAAGCTCCAAGATCCAGCGGAGTTTCTGCAGAAAGCTCATGGACCCTTTAAATAGGACCGATTTGCTATGCATTGCAAGTCTCAAGACGGTTATTTCGCCGGACCACCGGCAATCGCCCTTTGAACGCCGGCCAGCATGCTCAGGGCGTTTTGTCGAAGCGCATAGCGCGCGACGGGATTTAACAGCGCCGCCAGCATCGGAATGCCAAACTCAAACTCGGTCACCAAGGTGACGCGGCTTTGGCTGGGGCTCACCGGGTCAACGCGCCATTCGCCCGCAAACACTTTCAGATCGCCTTGTAGCTGGCGAAAAACGATTTGCCAGCGCTGGGGAACGAATTCATCCCGCTCCACCCAGTGAAATTTTCTTCCTTGCAGCCGGGCGGTCCATTCGGAAACAGTCCACCCATCGCCGATTTCTCGAATCACGACCGATTCGACACTGGGCATTAAGGAGGGAAAGTCTTGCATTCGAGTCAGCACGCGATAGACGGCGTCGGCGCCGCCCTCAATGGTCTCCTGCACCTCAACCGTGGGCATGGTTATCCCTCCAATTCCTTCGCATAGACCGCGACGGATGCCACCGCTGACTGAATTTCGTCCAAGGCGCGGCCCAGTTCTGCATCCCCAATGACCAGCGGGGGAATCAGGCGAATCACCCGTTCATTATTGAGCGTGTAGACCGCCAAAACATGCCGCTGAAACAACTCGGTCATCAACGCCCCAGCGACTCCGGCACTGGGGAATTCCATGCCGATCATCAGGCCCCGACCGCGGACATCGGTCAAGACGTCAGGATAGCGATCTTTCAGGGCCTGAAGTGCGGACAGCGCCAGGGTTCCTAGGCGCTCGGAGCGTTCCGGGAGTTTCTCGTCGAGCGTGACCCGGAGCGCTTCTAAGGCGACGGCGGTCGCCAACGGGGAGCCGCCAAAGGTCGAGGTGTGGATTAACGGCTGCTCTTCAAACACCTTCCACACGGCGGGCCTGCCGACGACGGCGCCAATCGGCATGATGCCGCCGCCGAGAGCCTTGGCCAGACAAAGCAGATCGGGCACCACCCCGCTGTGCTCCACGGCAAACAACCTCCCCGTTCGCCCCATACCCGTCTGCACCTCGTCGGCAATCATCAGCGCGCCCGCCTCATCGCACAGGGACCGTACACGCCCGAGATAGTCCAAGGGAGGAACGATGATGCCCCCCTCACCTTGGATCGGTTCGACAATGACGGCGGCGACATCGGCGTCCATCACCTGGGCGAGTCGGTCGGCATCGCCGAAGGGAACCTGAGTGACACCGGGGACCAAAGGCTCAAACGGGGCTTGATACATACGCCGTCCGGATACGGAGAGCGCGCCCATTGTCTTCCCGTGAAAAGCGCCGTCGGTGCTGATCCAGCGGCTTCGGCGGGTGGCCGCGCGCGATAGCTTGAGAGCGGCCTCAATGGCCTCAGCACCGCTATTGCAGAAAAACGTGTAGCTCAAGTCACCCGGTGTTACCTGGGCGAGCGCTTCGGCCAATTCCACCATGGGTCGGTTCAAGAGCACACGCGAAGACTGTCCCAATCGCTCAAGTTGGTGATGGGCAGCGGCGATGATTCGGGGATGGCGATAGCCATGAATCATGACCCCGTAGCCCCCCGCCAGGTCCAAATATTCTTCGCCCGCTTCGTCGACTAAGATCGCCCCATGCCCGGTAGCCTCTACCGATTCCAGACCCATAAAGCGAAACACCCGGGCCAGTCCTGGATTGATCGCATGTTCATAGCGGAGTAGCAAATCCTCGGAGTGAGCTTCTTCTATGGCCATGGATTGCAGCGCCGAATGGCGGCGTCGCTCCCTCCCTTCTTTGACATTGCAAACTTCCACATCCTGCAAACATTTTGCAACAGAGGGATAATCAAGCAAGTGCCCGGGGTATCTAATCCTCCCGCTTCCTCGCTTTACAATCCCGCACTATTATGGACGATTTTTTTCGTTGGATCTAGATCTCGCGCCCTCCCAATCTAGATCCACGACCTGCGCTTGAACCAAACCAAGAGACCGATCGATATCAGGGCAACAAATCCCAAGACCAGATAAAATCCGTAGGCCCAGTGGATACCAGGGACATGATCGAAATTCATGCCGTAAAAGGCCGCCACCAATGACGCGGGCAACATCATGGTAGTGACCAGAGTCAGCGTTTTAACGACCTCGTTTAATCGGTTGGAAACGGTTGACAAATACAGATCGAGGACCGTGTCCAACATGGCGCCCAGCCCTTCAACGGTTTCGTTGAGACGTGAGATTTGGTCATAGAGTTCGAAATAATAGGTGACGTCGTCCTGCGGAAAGCGATGCGACAAATTGCGGGCCATATCCCGTGAAGAGACTAAAATTCGATGCAAGCGAGCGACTTGATGCTTGTACTCCATGACGCGGGTTTGCAACGGGGCGCCGGCGAGTGCCGACGACAACGCTTGCTGTTCGAGCTTCACGATGGCATCGTCCCACCGGTCGATGACGGGTAGCCAACTCCCGAACAGATTGTCCAAGATGGCAAACAGCAACGTGGAACGCGAAGCGACCCAGTGCGGGTAGCGGAGGATTTTGCGATGGAGCGTCTGCAGGGAACCGGGCGAGACGTCGCTCCAGGTCAGAATTCCCCATTCATGGACGAGAACATGCACCGGCCGCATCGAGACCTCCTGCCGTGGCCCCGTCTTGTCCTTATCGAGTTGATAGGCAACTAAATGAAAAAAGTTCCCTCCATCCTCGATGAAGACATGGTCCTTAAAAACCGTTTGCGGATCCCACCCGAGCGGCAGAGGCAGACCGAGTCGTTTCAGTTGGTATTCCACGCAATCCTTGGTCTCGACCGCCTCGCTGGGGTCGATGTGGGTCCAGCGAAAGGAGTCGGTCATAAAAGGTGCCGGAAGCATATCCACGAGGCCTTTGGCGTCAAACAGCAAATCGAAGGTGGCGCGAGGCGATGCTCCAGGCGGCGGGACCGCCTGGCTGTCCGCGGGATTTCCCGCTCGGGGCTCGTCGAATCGGGCCAAATCACACCGCCTCCTGGGGGGGTCGCTACTTTCCGCGCGCCGCGGACCATGAGCGGGAAGCGGCCAAATGGCGTCAAGCAGCGCCCTTGACCAGGTCTAGCGTGCCCAAAAAAAGTCCGACCCACACGGGTCGGATCAAACTGGTCGGACTGGCGGGATTCGAACCCACGACCTCTACCACCCCAAGGTAGCGCGCTACCAAACTGCGCCACAGCCCGTTCATTTGATAGCATAGCAAATGCGTTGGCGATTTTCAACTGCCACTTCGTCTTACGCTCAGATGATGATACAAATGAGTCCTCCCGAGCCTTCGTTGATAATTCGCTGCAGCGTCTCTTGCAGTTTCTCCTGAGCATTTTCTGGCATTTTGAACAACTTGGACTGGATTCCCTCGCGGACCAGGTCATGGAGGGATTTGCCGAATAGATTCGTCTCCCACAGCCGTTTGGGATCGTCTTCGAACTGCTCCATCAGATATTGGACGAGTTCTTCGGCTTGCCGCTCGGTGCCGATAATCGGGGTGATTTCGGTCTCGATGTCGGCGCGAATCATGTGAATGGAGGGAGCCGAAGCTCTTAGCCGCACACCAAACTGATTGCCGCGCCGAATCGGTTCCGGTTCCTCCAACTGCAGATCTCCGAGTTGGGGAGCCACCATCCCATAGCCGCTGGCCCGCACGTCACGGACCGCTTCCTCCAGTTTATCCCATTCCGTCTTGGCATCGACGTATTCGCGCCACAGGCGCATGACGTCTCCCCGGCCGCCGACATGGCGGTCCGCCATCTCGGCGAGGGTCCGGTAGAACAAATCCTCGGGAGCGTCGAGCCAGAGTTCGGCAACACCCGTTCCCAGTTCCATCTGGGCCAGACGCACATTGCTGATGAATTCGTTGGCAGATAGGGTGCGCATGGCGTTATCGATATCACGCAGACGGTGAATTTGGCTTTCTACTTCGTTGGTCGCTTCTTGAAACTGCTGGCGAAGCCAATGCTGATTGGGCAGCGCATCGACCCAGTCGATCAGTTGGAAGGCGACCGAGGTGACTGGGAATTCGTAGAGCACCTGCTCCAGGACATTCACCAGATCCGCTTGTTCAAGTTCCAGGCAGTTTACGGGGATGACGGGCACGTCATAGCGATTGGCCAGTTCCGCCGCCAGGACGGTAGTAGGCTCGTCGTACGGACTTACCGTATTCAGTACGACCACGAAGGGTTTGCCCAATTCTTTGAGTTCGGAAATCACGCGTTCTTCCGCGTCAACGTACGCGTCCCGTCGAATTTCTCCGATACTGCCATCCGTGGTCACCACCAATCCGATCGTCGAATGGTCGGCGATGACCTTGCGAGTACCGATCTCTGCGGCTTGTTCGAACGTCATTTCCTCATCAGACCACGGGGTGCGCACCATCCGCTGACCCTCGTCCTCGGTATAACCCAGCGCTCCGGGTACCGCGTAGCCCACGCAATCGACCAGGCGGGCGCGAAACCCGATGGCGCCCGTCAATTGGATCTGCACCCCGTCGTCGGGAATAAATTTGGGTTCCGTGGTCATAATGGTGCGGCCGGTTCCACTTTGCGGCAAAGCATCGATAGTGCGTTCGCGTTCGTTTGGATCTTCGATGACGGGCAGCACCATGTGTTCCATGAACCGTTTGATCAACGTGGACTTTCCGGTGCGGACCGGGCCTACAACACCAATGTAAATATCGCCTCCGGTGCGTTCGGCTAGATCCTTGAAGAGGTCAAAGTTCTCCATTCCCTGGTTCCCTCCTTACTATGCTATCTGATGGGTTGGCGCCGGTCCTCGCCTGTCCTGGGATCCCCCATGAACGACACTACCACGATATGCGAGGACAACGAAAACATGTCAGGGGATGGTAATTTTGAGCCGCAACCCGTGGTCCGCAGACGAAAGATCCCCAGCACCCTTGGGCGGTAGAGGCTTGCCAATATTTGTGGGGACGTTGAAAGCTATAGCCCGCATGAAAGAAACCGAGGCTACCATCGTAACTGGGTTTACGGGAGCGAAACAGGATCCGGCGACGCGACCCGAAAATCCCCGCGGCCCAGCGCTTACCGCTAGGGTCGGTGACCATACCGGTAAAAACTGCAGGGAGGTCGGGTTCATGGGCGATCGCCACCTACAACCGACCGGTCTGCTACTGGTTGCCTCGGCAAGCCAGTTGGCGGTTTCCGTTTCGCAGCAGGGCCTGTCCGTGCTCAGCGTAGCGTTCAAAGCATATGCCCATCTGGGAATTGGGCAAATGGGCTTGCTGTTCGCCACCGTGGCCTTGGGAGCGGTCATTGGCACGTTGCCGGCCGGAGCCGCCCTCGACGCCGTCGGGACGAGGCGGGTAGCCTTTGGGGCAGGAGCCGCCAGTCTGCTCTGGTGGGGTATCCTCGCCGTGGTGTTGCCGCGAAATTTTTGGTTGCTAGAAGCCTTGTTGGCGCTGATCGGCTGCGGTTTGCCCGCGCTTTCCTTGACCGGAACCATGGCCGTAAGCCAGGACTATCAGAATTCTGGACACCAAGGCTTAGCCCTAGGTATCCGTCAGGCTGCTACGCCCCTGGGGGGCATTGTGGCTGCCGCCCTGTTTCCCTGGCTGGTGGAGCGGTGGTCGCTAGGCGCCGTGTTGCTGTTGATCGCGGTCAATGTGGGGGGATGGACGCTCGGGTTGGCTTGGATGCTGCCCGCCCGTCGCCGCCGTCCCTGGTCTATGCCGTTCAGCGGCGCTCAGACTGTTTTGGGCCCATTTTCTCGTCTGCAAGGCCTCATGTTGGCAAGCTTTCTTTTGTCACCGGGACAATACGCGCTCTTAACCTATGCGCTGCTCGATCTCCATGATCGGTGGCACGTGGCCATGACCACTGCTGGTCCCCTGCTGGCGGTCGCCTTGGTTGGCGGATTTGCCACCCGGATCGTCATGGGGCGAGTCGCTGACGGGGGGCGACCAATTCGCCGACTGATGTCGTGGGTGGTCTTGGAAGGGGTGGTGGCGCTCGTGGCGTGGACGTTGCTACCCACGGGTCCCTCGGTCCCCGTGCTCACGGTCGTGTTTTTTGCCTTGGGGTGTGGGCTAGATGGATGGAACGCCTTGCTGACGGCGTGGGTAGTGGAAACCACCGTTCGCTCGGAGCAGGGCATCGCGCTTGCCCTGATCGGCGTCAGCGCCTTCGTGGGGATCGTGGTCTTCTTGCCCCTCTTCGGCCTGTTGGTCCGCCAGTATGCTTCCTATCGACCCGCCTGGGTGGTCCTGGCCACCCTGTATGCGGCCGGTTTTGGGATTATCCGCTGGACACCGGTCCGTTCCGGGGTAGACGCGAGCTCAGAGCGGACCGACAGCGCCGCGTCTAAACGCCGGAAATAATAGGGCATGATGATTCCGCTGATTAGCAGTTTGACGACCTGGTGGGTCCGCACCGAAAAAGTCGCCAAGATGCCCAGATTGAGCGCATTTTCTGGGTCAGACCGCTGCTTGAGAGAGCACGGAAACACCTCCTCATGCAATAGGGTGATGGATGAGCATCCCCGGGCAGTGCGTCCGACGTCGCAACACTTATGAAACACCGACAGCTCCCAGTTGGGGTCTGGTCACCTGCGAGTTGGATAGGCGGCGGGAATTTCATTGGATTTCTCGTCGACTTCCGTCTGAGCGAGGACGCGGGTGGTGCCATGGACGACCGCGGAGACAAGATGGCGAGCTTTTGCCGTCTCGCTGCTTTCTCCAGGGAGGGTGCTGGCCATCCGACTCGCTCCTTCGTGGCGCCCGGCATGCAAGAACAGTTTTCCAGATTATGCCTGGACAAAATCCCTCTTTATTCCTATCGTCAGCACGGAGGGAGGAATTGATCATGGTACACCATTATTGCGTAATCGGTTGCACGGCCGGGATGCCGGCCGCTCTTGGGGAGTCAGTAGAGGGGGGGATCACGTGCTCCAGCTCAACCTGCTAAGCGATGCAACGATCTGGGCTGCGCTCGAGCAGGATCTCAGCGCGTGGGATCCCGCCTGGGGAACCCAGGACGCCTGGACGAAGGAAATCGCCTGGGGAACCCAGGACGCCTGGACGAAGGAAATCGCCTGGAGTCTGACGCAGCCATCGATCTGATAACCACCAGCCCTGAATTCCAGGCGCGCTATTCCGCCACTCGGGAGCGTCACGCTATGAATTCGGCTCAAATGTTGCGGGCCCTAGCGTTGATGCACGTCCACGGGACCGCCACAGTCTCGTTAAGGGGCGCGAGGACCTGCTCAAATCCCCGTTCTTGGCCCGTCTCTGTGGGCGGTTTAGCCCGGACCAAATTCCGGCCATTGGCACCTTCTATGCGTTCTTCCGCCGACTCTATCCCGCAAGGCACAGCCGGAAGGGTGCCTTGCGCCGCTCGTCCGGGCGGCGGCCCAAGCTCAAACCGGGGCAAAAACTGCCCCCGCGTCGCACCGGGGCCGTCGAGCGCGTGGCATCGCGGGTCGCTCGCGAAGCAGCCCGGGGGCCACGGCGGCCGAGTTCCGGTGACGTGTGGGACCGCTGGTTGGTGGAGACGAGCGTCGAGAGCGTGCGGCGAGGGATCTTACCGTCGGCGTGGCGCTTGGGCGCGGACGGTACCAGCGTCCCAAGCCAGGCCTCGTCGTTCGGCAAAAAAACGGTGCGACTGCCAAGGACAGTCCTGTAAGTGCCTGCGCTGGTTCAGTGACCCCATAGCCCTCACCGGATGGTACAGCTACCGCAACCGGTGCTTCTATGGCATCTATGGCTACATACCCCAAGCCATGGTGGTGCTCAATGCGGCCTCCGGCCAAACCCGTCATCCGCTCATCGTTAGCTTGGCCCTGCATCCCGGCAATCGCAATGACGTGGTAGCGTTTCCCGATCGGTTGGTGAAAACCCAGGCGCTCTATCTTGACTATGGGCCATACCGCGATGTGCATCTTCAGATCACGGACGCGCTCGGGGATGCCGCCTACGACGCCCATGGCTTATGGACGTTTACGTGCGACCGCGGAGTGATTCCGGTGTTTGCGCCGCACAAGGCGGTGGACCCCGCTCAGGTGAGTCGCCGCAACCGCGGCCGGGATTACCCTCACAGAGGATAACGAGCCGCAGTACCCGGCCGGCTCAGTATTAATCTGTTTAGGGACGCGACGGCTTGGGGTGACGGGGTATGTCTGTCCGTTACGCCACCGTCGCCATGCCGCCTGTGACACGCCATGTGCCAAGGCCGGCAAACCATCACGGTCAACGATCGCGGCTCGCGGTATGCCGAGAGTGGCGTTCCTAACGGCACTCCGGGGTATGCGGAGCGATCGGGCGTGGAACGCGCCTTGAGTCTTGTGGGAAAGTCAACGGTTCAAATGGCGTCCTCGCCGCCGTCCCTACCTCTGGTACGGGCGCTTGGCGCTGGGAGCGATTGTCGCCTACCACCAGGCCTGGATCCGCGAGGGCGAAGCAACCGCAGCCTAAGCGCCGCGGCGAAAGGGGGGGAGGTCTCGCCAGGGCTCATAGAGCGTGGCAGGATCTGGCAAGCCGCAGATCCCTAGTATGGTATACTCTCATCGCGGAGACTCGGGTAGCCAAGGACACCCCACCCGATTTTTCGAATAGCTACCTATCCAAACATATGCCCTCACTTATTTTATGAAAAGGATCCTAGAGCGCCGTCGAATTTTCCGAAACTCCTCTGATTTCCTGCCGTCACCATCAGGGCCGATGCGGGCTGCGCGTGAGCACAGGCAGTCGTCAGCGATCCGCGACAGTCAGAGGTCGACTTCAATCGAAGGGGGGTAGACCTCACGGAGCTTGGCGTAGGCTGCGACAATCTCGGCGCGGAGCGGGTTCTGACCATCGATACCCATTAAGTCGACCACCACCTGTTCAACGCTCTCTGCTTCAATAAGCGACTGCAAACGAACGGCTTCCGCGTCCTCGATGTAGTCAAACATCAGCGCCGCCGCAATAGCCGAAACTAGATGCGACGTCTCCAAGCCCCAATGGTGTCAAGTTAAGGATAGCCGAATCACGGGTTTATTCGGATAATTCTGGGTCTAATAAGATGTTTGGAGCAAGCATGACCTATAACTCCTCAG
>JAJZZH010000154.1 GCA_021797675.1 Bacillota bacterium
ACGGCGCAACGCATTTATGACCGGCTCGGCGCCGAGTACCCGGATTTCGCGCTCTCGTATCCGACCGTCCGCCGCTATGTCTGCCAACGGCACCCGACGGCACCGACCACCGGCACCCTAGAACTCGGGTGGGAGCGCGGAGAGGCGGCGCACGTCGATTTCGGACAAGCCGACGAGTTCGAACAGGACGTGCGCGTGCGCCTGCACTCTCTGTGCGTGTCCTTTCCCTATAGCAATGCGGGGTATCTCCAATTGTTCCGCGGCGAAAACGCCGAGTGCGTGGTGCAGGGGCTCGTCGATATTTTCCAGCGGATCGGCGGCGTGCCTCACCGTTTGGTCTTTGATAATGCCAGTGGGGTGGGGAAACGGACAGGCGAAACCGTCCGGATGCCCGAACTCTTTCAGCGCTTGGCGGCGCACTACGGGTTCGAAACCACGGTTTGTAATCCCTACGCCGGTTACGAACAAGGTAATGAAAAGTCGGAGGTGATGCTGCACGTCCGACTCCAAGGGCACCGTTTTCTCGGTGGTGGCGGATAGCCCTACATGCTTGGTACCAGCATCAACCCCAAGGGAGATAGGCTCGGCATCGGGATCGAGGCGCCGTGGGTTTAGCGCGGGGTGTCAAGGTCAAGCACCATTTTTCTGCTTTCGCCGAAGCAAACCCGGCCTCCGGTGACACCCCTGCCGGGTCCGGCGAAAGGCCAGGATGTGCCATCCCGCTACCGGGACCGCTTCCCAAGGCAAGGGGGGCCGAGTGACTGCCTCACACTCCCAACGATCCCTTCGTGAACCGCAGAACCAACTCCGGCGTGCCCCGCATGCCGCGTCGGTACTTCAGAGCTATTTCTTAATCCAATTGCAACCCTTCCGTAACGTGCGATTAATACTGGTCGCCTACCATGACAGTGATCCCGATCAACGCGTTTTCACCACCACGGCGCTCCCTCCGTCAGTTTTCCGCTCATGGCACGGACGGATCAGATGCTAAGGAGGATGCTCATGCAAGCAACGTTCGCCGTACCCCGCCGAGTTTCCGCGTTGGCTGGCCTTGCGCTCGCCATTCTCATGGTTCCGACTGCCGCCTATGCTCGTAACGCGACCCCCAAACCCGTCACCATCACGTACTGGGCGGGCCACAGCTCCGGCGCGCTGCACACCGCGGTCGAAGACGAGGTAGCCTGGTTCAACCGGACTCACCACGATATTCATGTGATATTCCATGCGATTGGCGCATCCCATCACGGTCTCGCTGCCTTCGAAGCCGGCACGGCCCCCAATGTTGGCATGGTCAGCGGCTACATCGTTCCCCAGTTGGCCCAGGCTGGCGCCATCGTGAACCTCGGCCCCTGGATCCACGGCAAGGCGGGACTTTCGTCCGCCGCCATTCGCAATCGGTATTATCCCGTGGTTTGGAATGACATGCGGCAGCCGAACGGAATCCAGTATTTGATGCCGCTGGAGAAGAAGTCCCTGCTCGTTCTTTATTACAACGCGTCCCTGTTTAAGCGCGCCCACATTGCCCAACCTCCGCATACCTGGTCCCAAGTCGGACTCGACGCAGCCAAACTCCGCCGGTTGGGATCTCGGTATCACGGCATCGCGTGGACCCCGTCGCTGGCCCAGTTTTTTGACATGACGTTGGCCAACGGCGGCACAATCTTTAAACCCGGCTCCCATCGCCGCGCATTCGCCTTAAACAATCCGGGCGCCGTACGGGCACTGACCATGCTCCGCAGTTGGGTGCGCTCCGGTACGCTGATCCTGACCTCGGGTTATCAGTATCAGCTCGACTTCGGCACCGGCAAGGTGGGTATGTTGATAGACGCGTCCGCCGGTTATACCTATGACAAGGGGTCCGTAGGTGGCAAATTCCCCATGGGGGGCGTCTCGGCCCCGACCGGCACCAGCGGACATTCCGCGCAATATATCAACGGTGCCTCGCTGGTCTTGTTCAACACCGGCACCATCGCTCAGAAACGCGCCAGTTGGACTTTCATCAAATGGCTCTCGTCGCCCGCGGTCAACGTCTTCTGGGACACCCATACGAATTATCTCCCGTTGGGCCCGGCCGCATATCACCTGATGCAGGGTTTTTACGCCAAACATCCCGCGCAGGCGGCCAGTTTCTCACCTCCCCGGTATTGGTGGTACAAGCCGCGCACCGCGAACTACAAGGCAGCCGAGACGAACATGGCGTCGCCGTTTGAAAAGGCTCTGGCGGGTCAACTTTCGGTGGTCGCGGCGCTTAAGCAGATGACGCAAGTCGGCACCGCATACCTGTCCGGCAAGGTGCGAGGATAGCGGAACGGCAGGGCGTCCACCCAGTTGGACGCCCTGTCCACCCGGGCTCAGCGTGATATCGGCTTGGCGACTGGCAGAAAGGACGGGGACGATGCAGGCACGTATCGCGGAAAGCGACCGGGCGGCACGCGTGCGGGAAGGTGTCCAACGCAAACCGCGACGGTTCGGGGACGGTTGGCGGGCGGCGCTGTTCCTCTTGCCGACCCTCGTCTTTGCGCTGGTCTTCGTCTACGCCCCGGCAGCGATGTCCCTGGTCCTCGGCTTTTACCATTACCACTTCATGGGTGTCGGCACGACGTTTGCGGGGTTGAGCGATTTCCGCTCGGCGCTGACCTATCCCATTTTTTGGCTCGCCCTGGAGCATACGCTGATCTACGCCCTTTACATGGTTCCTTTGACGCTCGCCGGCGCGGTCGCGATCGCCGTGCTCATCGATGGGAAGAGCCGGTTGTACTCCACGATCCGCACCCTCGTGCTGCTCCCGTATATTACCCCCGTGATTGCCACGTCCATTGGGTGGCTGTGGATGTTCAATCCCCAGTACGGTATACTCAACACGGTGCTGCACTGGCTCCACCTGCCCCCATCGCAGTGGCTCTTGAGCTCGACCATGGCCATGCCCTCGGTCGTGTTGTATAGTCTCTGGCACGGTTTAGGGTTTAACGTCGTCATCGTGTTGTCCACGTTGTCAGGCATCCCGCGTCCCGTCTGGGAGGCGGCTGCGGTCGACGGAGCGACCGGCTGCCAACGGTTTTTTCGCGTCACCCTGCCCCTTATCTCACCCACGCTGTTTTTCCTCGCCGTGGTGACGACGATTGGATCCCTCCAAGCCTTTTCCCAGATTTACGCCCTGTCCGGCGGCACCGGCGGTCCGGAATACGCCACCACCACCCTGCTCTTGTTGATCTATCAAACCGCCTTTCAATATTTCCACTTCTCCTATGCCGCGGCCATGGCCATGCTGCTCGTTCTGCTCATTCTGATCCTGACCTTCATCCAAAATTGGCTGTCGAAACGGTGGGTGTTCTACCAATGAGTTCATCGGCGAAGGTGCACCGCGAATCCCGCTGGCCCCGATCGCGCGTCGGCCGGCGGCTTGGCATCACATCCCGCGCGGGCCTAGCCCTCGTCGTGGGCCTGCTGTTCCTCTTTCCGCTGTACGTGGCGTGGGTGACATCCCTGGACACAGCCGCCCACGTTTTTACGGTGCCGCCGCATCTCGTCCCGGATTTCGACTTCAACGCGTATCGCCGTGTTTGGCACATGGCGCGATGGCTCATGTATCTGGGCAATAGCGCCTTCATTACCACGGCTACCCTGGCCATCGCCCTGAGTTCCAGCGTGCTCTCCGCGTATGCCTTCAGCTTCTTGAGATTCAAGGGAAGCAATGCCGTCTTTATGGGGATCCTGGTCGTCCTGATGATTCCTGCCGAGGCGCTGCTCATCCCCAATTACGTGATTTTGCAGGTCTTCCATCTGCTCAACACTTATTGGGCGCAGATCTTGCCGTACGGGGCTTCGGTGTTCGGTGTGTTCCTCCTGCGCCAGTCCTTCCTTTCGCTGCCGAACTCGTACTGGGAGGCAGCGAAGCTCGACGGCGCGAGCCATCTCCGCTTCTTGTGGTCGGTGGCCCTGCCATTGGCCAAACCGGCGCTCTTCACGATTGGGCTCTATATCTTCATCGGCTGCTGGAATGCGTTTCAATGGCCGCTCATTGTCACTACCAGCCATTCGGTGCAACCCATCGAAGTCGCGGTGTCCCGGTTGATGATGGCCCACTCAGTCGACTGGCGGCGACTTTCGGCGGCCGGTATCATGACCACCTTCCCCTTGGTCATAGCCTTCTTCATCCTGCAGCGCCATATCGTTCGCGGCATTAGCCGGGGAGAAGGTTTGCAGGAATGATTGCAGGCATGAGGACACGGGTCAGACGGGTCAACACCCTGTCGCCCTCGAACGAAGTTCAGCGAAAGCCCCGCGCCTTGGCGAACCGTGCCACGGCGACCCCCTCACTGCAGCCGCCAAGCGACGGTGGGTGCGCCGGGCAGCTTGGCCGACCGGTATCCCGCTACGGCGTGCTATCCTGATCTAGCGCCTCTGCGCTGCTATCAGCTCATCCCCCTGCATCTCAGTCCCATGGCGCATTCGACCAGGACCTCGGGTCGAGGTGGCCGTGCCCCTCCGTTCCGGAGCGGTAATGCACAGCATCCGGCCCCGCGCCGGCGGCGGGCGGGATGGCTGCCGGTCATCCCGGCCGAGAGCCCGAAGGCAACGAGCGACGGCAGGCGCAAGATCCGCCAGTCCTCGCGGTGCAAAGCAAGCTTCGGCACGTTCCCTGCCGGATGGGGAGGATGGTCGAGATGGAGCGGGACACGGGCTGGAAACGATCCCGCGGGAAAGGTTCTGGCAAAATGATGCCCCCGCGTAGGCAAGCCGTCACGGTATGCCCTGCCGGTCGTGATGGCCGATGGGCAAGCGGTCGGCTCGAGCGGACCCCGTTGCCGGGGCTTGCTCCCAGGAACTTGAATCGGATTGACCCGTTGATTCCGCACGCGTGCGCCACGCCCACGGCTCAACGCAAGGTTCCGTCGAGAACACCGGCCCCGGGGCTCAGGAGCCATCTCGTGGCTGGGCCGTACGCGTGCTGCCGGCCTCGCGGGGTAATCCGTCCCTCTCAGGCTTCATAGGGCACGGTACCGGTCTCGTCGACCACGTATCCCCATTGCGCTAAGTAGGCTTCTCCGGGCAGAAAGGCATCGGCACGCTGATCCAGCTGGCGTCGGAGCTCAGCCTCCAAGGAGGCCTGGAGCACGGCGGCCTCCGGTTGGCCAACCAGGTTGGCCTGTTGGTAGGGATCCCGCAGATTATCGTACAGCAACCACGGTCCGGCGAGATCTCGCACATAGGTATAGCGGTCGGTGCGAATGCCGCGGTATTCTCTCCCGCCCTGGGCGCGGGCATATTCCCCGAATGGATGAATACACGCGATGAGAGCGGCCTCGCCGGGGGGAGGCGCTTCGCCGTCGAGATGGGGAGCCCAGTTGCTGCCTTCCACCGAGGGAGGCACCGCCACGTCCGCGAGGGCAAGCAACGTCGGCATGATATCAGGGCTCCCCAGCGGGGCAGTCACCTCGCGAGGAGCCCTGCCCAAGCGCGCTGGGTAGTGCAACAGAAACGGAACGCGGATCGACTCGTCCCAGGGCCGCTGCTTGCGTACCTGCCCTTGGGAATAGAGCATGTCGCCGTGATCCGACGTGTAGACCCAGAGCGTATCGTTTTCCAGACCCTCGGTTTTGAGCGCCTGCCAAAGCTCGCCCAAACCGTGGTCCAGCGCCGTAACGTGTGCATAGTAGCCCCGCAGCTCGGCTTCGGCTTGCGCCCGCATGGCTTCGGGCACATTGGGGCGAAGCCTCATCGCTCTATCCCGGTACAGCGCCTGGAAGCGTTCCGGAGCGGTGCCGTAGGGATTGTGGGGCGGCCCCCAGGAAAGGGCCAGGAAAAACGGTTGCGAATGATTTCGCCGATTTTTTAGATAGGCAATCGCACTCTGGGTTTGCGCCTCGGCGTCGTACCCTGGCCATGTCATGGCCCTCGTGCCGTCGTCCGCATAATACCGGGAATGGTGGTAGTCGTGGGTACACTCCAGCACCTTCCAAGCCTCGAAACCCTGCCGATCGGACAAAGGAATCGGGGCGCTGCGGCCCCGGCCGTTCACGTGCCATTTGCCGATATAGGCCGTATCGTAGCCCGCCGTGCGAAAAGCGTCGGCGATCGATGGGGCGTCATGGCGCAGATGCACGTCATTGACGAATACCCCATGGGTTAGCGGGAATTGCCCGGTCAAGAAGGAAGCGCGATAGGGAGAGCAGACGGGAACGGTGGAGACCGCCGTAGCAAAATGCACGCTCTCTTCGCGCAGCTTGTCCAAATTGGGGGTCAGGACATCAGCATTGCCAGCAAAACCCACCGCTTCGGCGCGATGCTGATCGCTGAACACATAGACCACGTTGGGATGCTTCATCGGCGGATGTACCTCCACAGGAACTCGCCCTCCTTCCGAATGACGGATCCAATTTTGCATGGGCACAACGTTCGACACGTTAGGCACGAGTTCCTGCTCCCTGTGGTCGGGCGCCCATGCCAAGCTAAGGCAGCGGAGGCCCGTGCTCCGCTGGTCGCCGGAACCCGATGTCTTCCGCAGCCGGCCACCCCCTTGCTGCCACCATTCGTCTGCTCCCCCGTGGATCAGAGCTTGGGGGATCGGTATGCCCCCTGGTCACTTAATTGCATTTGAAAATAATGTGAATATGGATTGCATAATAAATGAAATTGACTATATTTAGATCGACAATCCGTGGCGAGGGAGGGAGTTCGCTGGAACGCAGTCTTGCCTTGGCCGATCGCATTACGTCGCTTTTGCGCTCCGAACCCCATTTGTCCCGGATGGAAGTGGCCCAAGGCATCGAGCTTTCGCCGGCTACGGTCGGCCGCGCGGTGCAAAATCTCATCGATGCGGGCTCGCTGACCGAACGGGTGCAGGCATCGCGGACCACCGGACGGCCGAGGATGGAGTTGCGATTAAATCCCCGGTTCGCTTACGCGCTGGTGGCGGATATTGCCGTCGAATCGGCCGTCCTCGGTTTGGTGGACTATGCCGGCCGGCTGATTTTCCGCAAGGTCCTGGCCCAGGGGATGCAGGATCTGCGGTTGGCGGTGGACGGTTTGAGTAAGGCGCTGGCGGCGGTGCTCCAAGACCTGCCGCCCGTGGCCAGCCGCCTAGCCGGGGTCGGGATTGCCGTAACTGGTACCTGGAACACGGCGCAGCACGCGTTGGTGTTCACCCCCAATTTGCCGCAGTGGAATGGGGTCGATCTGACGGCTCTCTTTCGCTCCCTGCCCACGGCTCGCTTAGTCATTGACAACGACACCAAGGCGGCTACGCTGGGGGAGATGACCGTGGGGGCGGCGCGACGGCTTCGCAATTTCCTGTACGTCCGCGCCTCCGATTTCGGCATCGGCTCAGCGCTCGTCTCCAATCGCACCATCGTTCGGGGCGAGGATAACATGGCCGGTGGCATCGGCCATTCCTTGGTCAGTTCCGATGCCGGGCTGCCGCGCTGCCGCTGCGGCCGCCGCGGTTGCCTGGAATCTCTGGCCTCCCTGGCCGTGATCGAACAGCAGTTGGCGGCGGGCGGAGACAAAGCGGCCGTGCTCCAACAAAGCGTCGACTACTTGGCCCCGGCCATCGCTAATCTTACCAACTTGTTTGCTCCCGAGGCCGTGGTCCTCGGCGGAACGCTGTTCAAAACCTATCCCGAGCTTTACCCCGCCCTGGTGCAAGCCAGCCGCGAGCGGGTTTTGAGTCATATTGTGCATCGGTTCACCTTCGTGCCCGCGGAATTCGAGCCCCATTCGGCGTTGATGGGCATGGCGATGGAAGTGTTTGCGCACAGTCCCCACCATCTTGGTGCCCTGATGGAATCCGCAGCGGGCCCGGTGGAGACGCCAGCCGTTGAGGAGGTCGAGAGATGAACGTCGTTTTTGTCTTAATGGATTCGGTCAATCGCCACCACGTGGATCCCTATGGGGGTCCGCAGGGGGTCACACCCAATCTGGCCCGATTCGCCGAGCGCGGGGTACGCTTCGATAACCACTTCGTGGGGTCCCTGCCTTGTATGCCCGCGCGCCGCGAAATGTTCACTGGACGCAAGGAATTCCTGTGGCGCCCATGGGGGCACCTGGAGCCGTTTGATACGGTGTTGCCGAGCGTGGCGGCCCAACACGGCTATACCACGATGATGGTTACCGATCACTATCACTACTGGGAGGAAAACGCCAACGGCTATATGGAGGCGTTCCAGGGCCTGGAGATGATCCGCGGCTACGAAAACGACAACTGGAACGTCGACCCGGTCGAGCAAATCCCGGTCTGGGCCGAGGTGATCAACCGCTACCGACCCGGCTGGGGGACGCGCTATTACCGCAATGTTCGCA
Source organism: Bacillota bacterium (assembly GCA_021797675.1). GTDB lineage: Bacteria > Bacillota > Sulfobacillia > Sulfobacillales > Sulfobacillaceae > JAJZXC01. The sequence goes on from JAJZZH010000154.1 coordinate 8,299, forward strand.
CCTTTACCACCGAGGAGGATTTCTTTTCCGCCCAAGTCTTTGCCCAAGCCGCGAGCTGGCTCGACCGCAACTACGGCCACCATCCATTCTTTTTGCAGGTGGAGGCCTTTGGGGCTCATGAGCCGTTTCATTTGCCCGAGCCGTACCGGTCTATGTGGACCCGCCATACCGACGCCACCCACAATTTCTGGCCACCGTACCAGGATACCGCCATGATGGCCAAGTTCTTCGAGCACACCACGCCCGAAGAACTGGATTTTATCCGCGGCCAGTACCTGGGTAAGCTGACCATGCTCGATCATTGGTTCGGCAAATTGATCGACCGGCTCGACGCGCTGGACGCCTGGAAAGATACGATGGTCATCGTGACCACCGACCACGGCCACGACCTCGGCGAGCGCCGCGCCTTCGGCAAACAGTTTCCGCATTACGACAGTCACGCCAACATTCCGCTCCTCATCTGGCACCCGGACCTGCCCAAGGCCCTGCAGGGGGGACATCTGGACGGACTGACGTCGACGGTCGATCTGAATCCGACCATCGTTGAGGCACTCGGAGTTTCGAACTATCGCGCCCCCCACGGCCGATCGTTATGGCCCTTGCTGCAAGGGCAGGAGCGCCACGTTCGCGACGCCGTGCTTTACGGCACCTACGGCCATGGTGCGTGCTGCACGGATGGCGAGACGACGCTGCTCCAAGGCTACGACAACGAGCACCATCCTCTCTTCTTGTACTCGACCCGGATGCCAGGGATTCCCCGGGAGGCCGAGGACCTTCGGCAGTTCGTACAGGGCATCGAGAGCGGCCCCTTTATCCCCGGGGTGGAAGTGCCCGTCTGGAAGCTGCCGTGGAAGGCGGGACGGTTCGTAGGGGGACGCCAAACGGCGCCGCCGGTGCTCTGCGACCGCTCCGATCCCAGGTTCCAAGAAAGAAACCTCTTCGCGTCGGACGGCGAACGACGCAAAAAGGCGCAGACGCTGCTTCGGGACTTAATGGAGGAAGAAGGCACCCCGCCTGAGCAGTACGCGCGCTTAGGGCTGGACGGGTAGGCCAGCCACGGAGCCAGTTGCCAAATAAGGAGGAGACAATTATGGTTCGTTCGCTCTTGGTTCGAATTGGGCTAGCCATCGGGGTAGCCGCCGGCGCAGCGCTGCCGAACTGGCCCGGGGCTGAGGCTGCACGACCGGCGACCTACACCCTCGGCGAATATATCCTGCCGGCTGAGATGAGCAATATCAACCCATTTCTCACCACCGGCAACTGGTCCCCGCTGTTTCAATACCTGTTCAGCCCGCTCTTCTATTTCAATTCCGTCAACGGCAAGATCTATCCCCAGCTGGCGGCCGCCTACGGATCGTGGAGCCAAAACAAGATGACGTATACCGTCCAGCTCAATCCCAAGGCGCGCTGGTCCAACGGACGGCCGTTGACGGCGGCGGATGTCGTGTATTCGTATGAGGTGCTCAAAAATCCCGCGCTCGACCCGTACGACCTCTGGTCCCATCTGGCTTCGGTGTCGGGGCACGGCCGCACGGTGATCTTTCGGATGAAGTCGGTGTTTCCCGACTTGATCAATTACCTGACCACCGTCTATATCGTGCCCAAAGCCCAGTGGAGCAAAGCAGGCAACCCGGCGCAGAATCTGAACTTGCATCCGATTGGCACCGGACCCTTTGAACTCTACGCCTATCACGCGGGATCCAATATCGTGCTGAAGCCGAATCCGTATGCCTTCCTCGGCCATCCGCACATCGGGTATCTCAATATCGAAATGTACGCCAACGCCGAAACCGTCACCCTCGCCCTTGAAAAGGGCCAAATCAAGACCACGGAGGGCACCATCGCCATGCCCTCTTTGCCGTCGCTCTTAAGAACGAAAACCAACCGCTTGCAAAAATACCCGGGGCTGGCCAACTTCGGTGTTTTCATGAACACCAAGCTGGCCGGTCTCAACAACGTCTTCGTGCGGCGGGCCATCCAGTCGGCCATTCACCACCAAGCGCTGATTACCCAGGGGGAGCTCGGCGGCGTCTTTCGCGCCAACCCGGGCTGGATGCCGCCCGTGTTTCACCCCTATCTCAACCGCTCCGTGTTCCAAAGCCCCCAGTATCGGTTTAACTTGGCCCGGGCCCGCCAGGACCTCAGCCGAGCCGGTTATCACATGGGGCCGCGGGGAATCATGGAAAAGCATGGCAAACCGCTTACCTTCACCTACTACGAGGCCGTCGGCGCACCGGCCCAGGAGAAGGAAGCGAGCATGATTCAGGGCTGGTTGAAGCAGGTGGGGATTGCAACCACGCCCCGCCTGGTAACTTGGCCTGAACTGACCACGCTGGCTTCGACGGGACGGTATCAACTGTTACAGGGCGGACTGACCATGCCGCCTGATCCGGTAGCAGCGATGTCGAGCGTGTTCGCCGGTTCGTCCACCGCTCCCATCGGGAAGGCCACGCCCGGTCTCAATTACACGCGTTTCAACGACCCCCGCCTGAATCGAATCCTGGCGGAGGCGGCCGCGGCGACGACCGTCGCCCGCCGCATTTCGTTGCTCGACCAGGCCGAGACCATCATCGCCCAGGCGGCCCCGGTGGCGCTGATGTACAACGTGGGAGCCCACATCGTGTACCGCACCCGGCGCTTCACGGGCTATCTCACCAATTTCCCGGTCACCAGCGCCTACTCGATGATTTCGATTCGACCGCGCTAACGCGGACGGGGGTCGTGCACACGGCCCCGTCCCGCCACGATGGCCGGTGTCGGGTGCCCTCGGCACCCCTCCCGGCCATCGGCGGTGCGCGGTGGGGAGGGCTGGGAAGGGCCGGGAAAGGAGGGAAGCACCGATGCGCTATTCCGCCCGCTATTTGGCCAAACGCGTGGGTTTTGCCCTTTTGACGATATATTTAGCGGCGACCGCCGACTTTCTCTTGCCGCGGCTGATGGGGGGGAATCCCGCCCAGGCTCTGGCTTCCAGCACGGGTCTGGCCTCGCCGGCCACGGTCGCCGCCATTACCAAGCAATTCGGCCTCAGCAACCCCAACTGGGGCTACCAATACGGCCTGTATCTGTGGCAGCTGGTGCACGGAAACTTGGGCATCTCCTATGAGTACTATCCCTCTCCGGTCAGCACCATCCTGCTCCGCGCGCTCCCTTACACGGTGGCCTTGGTTCTCTCAGCGACGGTAATTTCCTTCGCCGTGGGCTGGACCCTCGGTATGATCGGTGCTTGGCGGCGGGGAGGATGGGTCGACCAGGTGGGAGTGAGCATCGCCTTTGGGTTCTACGCCGTGCCCTATTTTTGGCTAGCGATGATGCTGGTGTTCGTGTTCGCCTTCTTGCTGGGCTGGTTTCCGATGGGCCACGCGTTGCCCTCGTCGATTACGGGGCTTACCCCTTGGCAGTGGATCGCGGGCGCCGTGCGCCACGGCATCTTGCCGGTCACCTCGCTGGTGCTCACGTCGACCGCTGGCCATCTGCTCTTGATGCGGAATAATATGCTCACCGTGCTTTCCGATGACTATATGCAGCTTGCGCGTGCCAAGGGCTTGAAGCCGTTTTCGCTCATGTTTCGCTACGCGGCGCGCGCCGCCATGCTCCCCTCGTTCACCGGCCTCATGCTATCGCTGGGCAACGTCGTCGGCGGGGCGGTGGTGACCGAAATCGTCTTTTCCTATCCCGGTATTGGTCTCGCGACGTACAACGCGATTTTGAGCCACGATTATCCGATGATTCAGGGCGCGTTCCTGATGCTGGCGGTGGCCGTGGTGGCCGCCAACCTGCTTGCGGATCTGATCTATCCCCTGCTGGACCCCCGGGTGACCCTGCAGTAGGCGTCAGCACTCGGGGACTGGGCGTCGGCGGAACACGTCTTCGGAAGGAGGAGTGCGCAATGAGGCCTTGGGCACACATGCGAGAAGAGCCCCCGCCGACGGGTCTGGGGCGGGGATGGCTAGGTGGCAAAGGCTGGGCCGGGGTGGGGATTATCGCCGCCTTTACGTTGATGGCGGTCTTCGCCCACGGATTGGCGCACTATTCGCCCACGGCCACCTTTGCCGCCTGGCAGCCGCCGTCGACAGCGCACTGGCTCGGTACCGACGACTATGGTCAGGACGTATTCTCCCAGGTCGTTTACGGCAGCCGGGCGTCTTTGGTGGTGGGCGGGCTGGCGGGGCTCCTTTCCGGGGTCATCGGGACCGCGGTGGGGCTCGTCGCGGGCTATGTGCGCGGCATCGGGAGCGAGATCTTGATGCGCTTCGTCGATCTCATGCTGGTGATTCCAGCGCTCGCGCTCATGATTATTATTGGCGCATTCTTGCCCTCGGTCGGACAAGGTGCGCAGATCCTCATCATTGGGGCGCTCTCCTGGCTCTGGATGGCGCGCTCGATCCGAAGCCAGGTCATGAGCGAGCGTGAGCGCGGTTATGTGGCGGCGGCGCGCATCGTGGGGCTCAGCGACGGCGAGATCATGCTGCGCGAAGTCCTGCCCAACGTAGTGCCGATTGTGATTGCCAACTTGGTGATGGTGATCACGGCGGCCATTTTGGTCCAGGCATCGCTGAATTTTCTGGGCATTGGCAATCCCGCAACCGTCAGCTGGGGGTCCATGCTGTCGCTGGCGTTTACCGATGACGCGATATTGCAGGGGGCATGGTGGTGGATTGTGCCGCCCGGAATTTGCATCGCCTTGTTTGCGTATGGGTTCGTGCTGCTGGGCAACGACGTGCTGGATCGCTATGCGCGGGGACGGGAGGGATAACGGTGGGGGTGGCTAGGACTGCGGAGGGGAGCGAGCGCGATACGGTGCTCCGCGTACAGGGGCTCGACGTGGACTACCTGACCGAGCGCGGTGTGGTTGCCGCCGTGCGCGACATGACGTTTTCCCTGCGGGCAGGGGAAATCGTCGGCATCGCCGGGGAGTCGGGGTGCGGCAAATCGACCCTGGCCCACGCGGTCTGCGGCCTGCTTCACCCCCCGGCGCGCATCCGGCAGGGAAGGATTGAGCTTGGCGGGCAGGATTTGGTGGGACTATCCGAGCGGGCCATGCGGTCCATCCGCTGGGAGCGGATCGCCATCGTCCCCCAGAGTGCGATGAACAACCTCAGTCCGGTACTCCGCATAGGGGACCAGATTGCCGACGCAATTTTGGCCCACCGCCCCAGCACCCGCCCGCAGGCGCGGGAGAAGGCCCGCGCTCTCTTGCAGATGGTGGGCATGCTCGGCCATCACGCGGCCAGCTATCCCCATGAACTCTCGGGCGGGATGCGCCAACGCGCGGTGATCGCCATGGCGCTCGCGCTCCATCCCGAAGTCCTGGTGCTGGACGAACCGACGACGGCCCTCGATGTCATGGTCCAGGCGACCATTTTGGGTGCCATCCGGGACTTACGCGATCAGCTCGGTTTTGCCGTTCTTTTGATTACCCACGACCTCCCCCTGTTGTTGCAAACGGTCGACCGTATTCTGGTGATGTACGGCGGACGGTTAGTCGAGTCGGGGAGTGCGGACGGAATTTGGCGCCGGCCCCGCCACCCCTACACTCAGGCCCTATTGGAGGCGTTCCCGCCCCTAACCGGTCCCCGGCGTCGCCTAAACGCGATTCAGGGGTTGCCACCCAACTTGCTCCAGCCGCCGGTTGGCTGCGGATTTGCGCCCCGGTGCCCGCTGACCATGGACCGGTGCGAGGAGCAACGTCCGCCGTGGACGATCCAGGGTGACGCCGCCGCGGCGTGTTGGCGCTTGGACGGGGAGGGGGAGGCCTGATGCGCGGACTGGCATTTGACAACGTAACGAAGCGGTTTCGAGGATTAAACGGGCAGATCATTACCGCCGTCGACGCGGTGAGCCTCCGCCTGGTCGAGGGCGAGAGCGTCGCCTTGGTTGGCGAGTCGGGGAGCGGCAAGAGCACCGTCGCCCGTCTCGCCACCCGCCTCGAGCGTCCTACGGGCGGTACCGTCAGCCTGGACGGGGTAACCCTCAGCGCGGTAGCCGATCTTCCTGCCAGCGTTCAGATGATCTTTCAAGACCCTTTTTCCAGCCTGAATCCGGCCCATACGATCGGCTATAGCATTCAGCGCCCAATCGCGGTCAAGGAGCGGATTTCAGCGCGAGCGGCGCGGTTGCAGGCGTGTGACGCGTTACAACGGGTCGGGCTAACGCCGCCTGAACCCTTTATGGAAAAACGGGTCAGCCAACTTTCTGGCGGGCAGCGACAGCGGGCGAATATTGCCCGCGCGATTGCCTTGTCGCCGCGTTTTATGATTGCCGACGAACCGACGTCGATGCTTGACGTGTCGGTGGGGCTTGGCATCCTCAATCTCCTCCTGGATCTGCGTGCCGAGGAGATGGCCTTCCTGTTCATCACCCATAACTTGGCGGCCGCCCGCTACGTCGCCGACCGGGTGATTGTCCTCTATCGGGGAACCATCGTCGAATCGGGGGCCATCGACGACGTCATCCAACGCCCGCTGCATCCGTACACGAAGGACTTAGTGGCCGCGACACCCGATCCGGCGTTGCCGTTCGCCGGCGGCCGCATCGCGGATCCCGAGGCGGTGGAGCCCGGATGGTGCCCGTTTGCTCCCCGCTGCGCTCAGCGACATGCCGGCTGCGAGACGCCGATTGCGCTGCGCATAGTCGAAGGCGAGCACGCGGTGCGGTGCACGCTGTACCCATGACGGCGTCTTTGGGGGTGCAACGATAGACAAGGTTGGCGCTAACGCCGGGTTTCATCACTCAGCTAATTGGGGTGTCATCAAATCCGTAGCAACCGATTGACGAAAGCCCCGGCCGGAATCAACCCGATGGGCTGGGATTCGCGTTGGGCGCGTACGGCCAAGACTCAGGCCTGCACCACACGCGAATGAACAGAGTGAGGCTGCCTCTTTCACGTTCCTCACCTCGGAATTAACGATGACCACAATTCGTCAAACGACTGACAAAACACGTGGGCCACAACCGGTGCCCGTTCCCCCGCTCGGGTATCGCGACGCACTCGAAGGCGAGGTGTTCTCATTGTCCATTGGGTTCCGCGTTCCCATCATCGTTATCGTTGCCGGGCGTAACCCTATTTAATACGGGTAAGGGCTTAGGTCAGCTTGAGTCGCGGTCGTGGCAGCTTGCCCGCTAGCCATCATGATGATGAAATGGTGGATATTGCGATAGCCTTGCGCTCTGCGCCTACATTGAACCGATGTCTCGGTGGCATGAGCCGTTTCCACGTACGCGGGGGCAGGAAACCATTACCGGGCCTCCCGCCCAGCTATTGCCTGGGGTGAATTCGATCTGCCCCGGAAGAGGAACCGAGGCACCGCGAGACTGGCTGACCCGTCGAAAACCCGTCGAACCCGTCGCTTGCTACAGTCATGCGTTCAGGCTACAATGCTCTGAATGAATCTTGCCCGGGGAGGCCAACGCGAATGCATATCCGGATTTCTCGCGCCAGTCAAGATATTGTAGCCAAATATCTCACCTCCGCTTGTGCGGGGGACGTGCTGCAGGTCCTGGGGATTCCCCACGCAACGGTCGTGCGGGCCCTGCCCACGGAAGTGCCCCGCGTGGCGATCCGGCAATCTCTCACGGATATCGTGCTGGAAACATCGACCGGCGAAATCCTCCATCTCGAATTCCAGAGCACCCGCGAGCCCTCGCTCTATCGATTTCTTGCGTACGACGTGGCCCTGGCTGAGAAATTTCGCCGTCCGATTCGTACCCTGGTCC
>JAJZZH010000035.1 GCA_021797675.1 Bacillota bacterium
TCGCAGCCTTGCCAATATTCACTAGCATACCCATATTATACACCTTATGATGCGATGTACATAGATATCATGTGATTTGTTTTAGCAGTTATTTACCCCTCCTCATGAGGATGCGCCGCAAACCCCTTGCGAGTAATGTTCACGCGAGGGGATTGTCGCAAGAATCCCCCCGGCTTTAGCCGTGGGGATGGAGTGACGACGGCTGGGCTAATGAATTAGGGAAGCTGCGCAAGCTGCAGAAATTTCCGTCCGCGTGATTGCCAGACGAGACCTTGGGGTCCCGAACTGAACAGGCCGGGTTGCGCGCTGAGGGGGATTAACCGTCCGTTGCTCAAGGTCGCTCCTTGTCCACCCGATTTGATGTAGGTTATCGCTAGCGTGCCACCGACCACGCCCAACTCGGGGATAGTGGGTGATTGCCAGGCGTAATCGTATACCCGGCCATGGATCTTGGCGATGAGCAGATAACTGGGTACGGCGGTCGGCTGTGAAAGCAAACAAAACACCCCATCCCGCACGGCCCCCGCCATGAGCGGGATGGACCAGCGCCTCGGGTTGACCACGGCGATGACATGGGATTTCCCGCCGGGGATGCTGACCCAGGACAGCGTGCCGCGGCGGTCTACGGCGATGCCTTGGCCGACAAACGGGTGCGCAAAGGGTATGCCCAGGTGGGCAAAAGGATAGCGGTGGGTACCTTCGACGACGGTGAACGACGAACCGGCCAATAGCAAGTAGCTCAGGCGGTCACCGGTGAAGTAGGGCGACGAAGCATGGGCCACGTGGCCTCGGCGCGGTCCAGGCCATGCAATCCAATCAATGCCCGCAGGAGCCGTCCAACTGAGCATGCGACCGTTGGCGGCTGCGACCAGGTTGCCGACCGGATCGACGGGGGCTGTGGTCAAGGGTACGGGTGAGCCTTGCACCAGCCAGCGCGCCTGTCCGTCGTGAAGAATGTAGGCCACGCTCGACGACTTGGTCAGCGGCCACCACCAGTTGCTATGAGGAAGCTGGTGCTCGGGGAGCGTTAGGGCCTTAGGATGGACCACGACCGTACGGCCCCAGGTAAGCGTGCGGCTGCCTCGCGGCTGAAGGAGTTGAGGCCCCGCCAAAGCGCGCATCGGCGTCTGCCCTGAAGCGTTGCGGGCGATCCACGCATATAACGCGAGGGCCGCTGCGCCGACCAAGAGGATGGACCACCAGAGATAACGACGCCCCATGCCGTCACGGAGCTGATTGACCATAGACCCCCTGCTCTCTGGGATGTCGCACAGTGCCATCATAACGCATCCCGGCAACCAGAATACCTTAACGGAGCCTCCGAAGAAAGTTCAGCGATCCCCAGATGCCGTGTCGGAGGTCCGTGGCGCGCTTAAGCAGAAGAAACCGATCATGATTGGTGGGCACACAACGCGGCTGGCCCAGCACCATTTCGTTGATACGCAGTACCGTCGGAGTGACCTTCTGTCCTATGTGTCGAGTGCAGCCTCAGATACTGCGCGGACGCCCTTCTCGTCCAATCCCACCTCGGTGGCCACGGCCATAAAAGGTCGTGCGAACCTTGTTTCGAAATTGTTCCCTGGAAGAGCCGCGTCGGCCAAACTGGGTCGGGGATTCCCCGGGAGATCCGGCTGTCCGAAGGCGTTCTGTATGGGCCGGATGCTTGGAGAAGGTCCATGAGCCCAACCGCATGCGCATGCCAGTCAACCGGGCATACATCCGTTCACGATCAGAGGTCACGCAGCAGTCTTTGGTCAAGGGCGAAAATAACGGCGAAAGTCGAGTATTACATCCACTTCAATCTGGTTCCGCACACCTTAAAGAATCGGGCGATCGCCATCTTTCGCCAAGGCTATCCGCGGCGCCCAGGTGCCCGCTAGGCACGGACCATTGACCAAATGAACCTTGGAAAAAGAGTAACCATTGCACCGGACTACATGGTTTGCTGCACCCAACAGTGCGGAACGGATCTCGTTGCGCTATAGTTCGCTCTTTGTTGACCGAGCGCCGCCGAAGAAAATAAGGCGGGGTGGACTAGGGATACACGTTCCAGACCTCAACCCAGCGTAGGCCATGAGGAGTTTCGGCAATTATCCCACTGACCTCCCAGCCAACTTGCTGGGGATTGCGGAGTTCCGATGGCACGAAGACGTCACCGTCAAGATGACCCATTACGTCGGTGATCTTCCAACCCCGTTCCGTGACCGCCGTGATCCGAAAGTGACCTTCGTGGGTCTTTTCCGAGCCGACCGCGGGTTGGTTCTCCACCCATGCGGCCAACCGGTTCGCCAGGCCCGTAGCCTTCGGTAACGCGCGGCCCCGTTGGGTGCCTTCCTCCTCGAAGTAGTGCGCATCGTGGATATCGATGTACTCATGCTCGTAAAGCCACCGGCCCAGCCGACGCGTAACGGTCCCGGCCGCTCGCATCAAGTCCTGACCGGCAGCCACCTTGCGCACCATGAACCAACCCAGAAACTCGCCTAGGCAACCGGCAATTTCTTGGGGCGGGCACAGGCTGCACACGGCGTCTTCGGCTCCGGCGTCCCGCGCTTTGTTGACCGCCTTCTCCAATTTCTTATCGGTCAATACCACATAGTCCTCCAGGCAGTACCGCAAAAGGTCAATCACGGTCTCATACTGGCGATAGGTGCGCGGTGCAAGCCGCTTCTCTTGCTCCGCAAGGAACTCGTCCAAAACCTGGTTGATCGTCGGTCCTTGAGGTTGTTCGTCGGCCACTGTTTATCCCTCCACGAATAATTATGCCACGGTTTGATCGAACACACGACCCCCCAAGGTCGCCAGGCCCCCCTCTTTTTCGTTGCTCCTTCGCGCGGAGACCGTTCGACACGCCAGGGCTGCTCCAAACGTCTCGCGACGGGGTAGGCAATGGGTGTGCCAGCCGGGAGCGGAATCCCAGCGGACGACGGGTCGTCATGATTCTCGCCCACAAGATTGCCCTCGATCCCAACGACAGACCGGAGACGTATTTTCGCAAAGCGGCGGGGACAGCGCGGTTTGCCTACAATTGGGCGTTAGCCGAATGGCAACGACAATACGCGGTCTGGAAAGCGGATCCGACCGGGTCAAATCCCTCCGATCCGGCATTGTGCAAGCAACTCAACGCGATCAAAGGCGATCCGTTTCCCTGGATGCTGGAGATCACCAAGAACGCACCGCAGATGGCGATCATGTACTTGGGCCGAGCATTTAAGAATTGGTTTGCCGGGATTGCTGAGTATCTCACGTTTAAGAAAAAGGGCCGTCACGACAGCCTTGCGTTAACCAACGATCAAGTCACGGTCAAAGGGCACAAAGTCCACATTCCGAACCTAGGCTCGGTTCGGATGCACGAATCGTTACGCTTTGTCGGGAAAGTGCTGGACGGCACGATCTCCTGGACTGCCGACCACTGGTTCTTGAGTGTCACCGTCGAGATGCCTGATCCCCCCAGTATCCGCCGTGAAAACCAAGCGGTGGTCGGCGTGGATCTCGGCATTTCGGCGTTGGCGACGCTCTCCACCGGCGAAAAGATCGGGGGACCGCAAGCCTATGCCGCCGCGCAGAAAGATCTCCGCCGGCTATCGCAACAGTTCAGTCGCCAGCTGGAGGCCGCCAAAGTCCGGGCCGGGCTGGAGCCCGGCCAACCGATCCCGAAAGGGATGCACCTGGCGTGGTCGAAGCACATGGTCAAGACCCAACGGCGCAGGGCGCGGCTGCATGCCCGCGTCGCAAACATCCGGGCGGATGCTTTGCACCAACTCACGACCGATCTCGTTGAACAGTTCGATGTTATCGCCATCGAGGATCTGAATGTGGCCGGGATGCTCAAAAATCACCGGCTCGCCCGCGCCATGGCGGACATGAGTTTTGGCGAATTTCGCCGCCAACTCGAATCCAAGGCGGCTCAACGTGGGAAAACGGTGGTGGTCGTGAACCGTTGGTATCCGAGCAGTAAAATCTGTTCCGCGTGTGGATACAAAATGCCGAAAATGCCGCTCGCGGTGCGGGAGTGGACGTGTCCGCAGTGTCAGACCCATCATGACCGCGACATCAACGCGGCGATCCATGTACGCATCGTGGCCGAGAGTTCGGTGAGGAGCTCCTCACCCGTGTCTGCCTGACGGCAGACCTGCTCGGCGACTCGCTTGGGGAGTGCCCTCCGGTGGACAACCGCCGGTAGAACATGCGACGGTAGGAGCGGTATCCAGAATAACCCCAGAGCATGGATGGGAAATCCCCAGTTTAACCCCCCCAAGCATGGGGACGATCGGTCCTTGAGACCCTAAGAAGCCGTGGCGCGCTGAAGCAGCAGGTGGCGAAAAGTTTGATCATTTACTTAACTGTGATCAGTCTTGGATAAGTCCATTTCCATCAGAATGGTTAGTCTTTGCGGAGGCCGGAATTGCACCGGCTCGAAACGTCTTGGCGCACCGAAACTCAAGTATCAAACCTACGGCACAGCTGGGATCCCAAAGGATCAAAGGATGGCCAACACCTAAAACGCACAACTGCCCAATCCAAGAAGCAACCCCCTCAGGGACGGGGGGGGAGTCAAATCGCATGCCGTTTGACGCCGAGGCCCTGGCATGATAAACTAATATTAAGTGAAACGTCTCTAAAAGCTAGAGAGACTCTTTCCAAGTGGATCGTCCGAGACGATTTTGGCATCGTCCGTTTCTTGACCTCTCGGTAGTTTCCCCCCACTTTTGTTAGGTTATCCTGTGGCGCCTTTGGTTTTACCAAAGGTTGTGAAGGTTGCTTTCCCGAATTCGGGGTTCAATTTGGCAATCTCGTCAAATCACGATATTTATCCTGAGTTGAGCGGTTGCATTTCTCGAATGGTCACCCCTTAGTTAGAGAAATGAAAATGCATCTTCACTCTCGACCTCTTCAACGAGGCTCTGGTCTTTGGTGTTCGCAACATGTTTCGAAGGTGGGAGGTCTTTCTTTATGATTCATGCCCGAGGCAAGTCTTCGATCGTCTTTATCGGAACCAGTCTTCCCCGGATCTGCGGGCTGGCAACGTTTTCGCAAGATCTCATTCGCGAATTCGTTCATATTCCAGACTTCAGCCCCCCCCGCGTTGTGGCTGTCAATGACCATCACAAGCGCTATATTTATGCCAAATCGGTGATCGCCCAAATTGATCAACAAGTCCGTCAGGACTACGTGCTAGCGGCTGAAAAGATTAACTATGCTTCCGTCGATCTGGCCATCATTCAGCACGAGTTCGGGATTTACGGCGGCGCCTCCGGCGAATACATCCTAGATCTGGCGGAGGCGCTCACCGTGCCTTTCATTGTCATTTTGCACACGGTGCTCCGAGCGCCGACAGCTAAACAAAAACAAATCGTCTCTCGACTTTCAGACCTATCGGTGAAAACCGTGACGATGGCGCGTAACACCGTCGAGGATCTTACTACGACCTATCAACTCGACCGAACCAAAATCGCCGTGATTCCCCATGGTGTCCCTTCGGTCGCCACGGAAACCCGCGCGGTGTTAAAGCGACAAATGGGATTTAAGGATCGCACGGTCATTTCCACGTTTGGATTTTTGAGTCCAGGGAAAGGCATCGAGTACGGTATTGAAGCCATGAGCCACGTCGCCCGCCGACATCCCAACGCACAGTATCTGGTTCTTGGCGAAACCCATCCCGTGGTTCAAGAAGAAAATGGCGAGTCTTACCGTAAGAGATTGCTGCAGCTCGTGTCTGGCCTGAATTTGAAGAAGCACGTGACCTTCGTCAACAAACTGTTGACGCAGCGGGAGATCGTCGAATCCCTGGTGGCTTCGGACCTTTGTCTGACCCCGTACCTCGGCAAGGACCAGGCAGTCAGCGGAACACTTGCGTACGACATCGGCTATGGACGCGCGGTTATCTCCACACCCTATCGCTATGCCACGGAAATGTTGGCCGAAGGTCGGGGGCGATTAAGCGCTTTTCAGGACGCCAATGCGCTTGCAGAAAACATCACGGATTTGTTGGACCATGCTCCAATGAAGGTGGACATGGAAGATAAGGCGGCACGGTTGGGACAAACGATACGCTGGAGCGAAATCGCCTTGACCTATGCGGCCTTATTCCGTCGTTACTTCCCCAGACAGACGCACCACGGAAGGATACTATGATGAACCCTCAGGTAAAGCCCCATCTCGATTTGGAGTATTGGCGCCGGCTCACTGACGACACGGGGATCTTTCAGCATGCCAAATTCGCCGTGCCAGATCGCAGTCGCGGATACACCACGGATGACAATGCTCGAGCGCTTGTCGCGGCGGTGATGTGGTACCGAAGAGAACCCACGCCGGAATGCTTAAGCTTGATCTACACCTATTTAGCCTTCGTCTATCATGCTCAAAATGATGACGGAAGCTTTAAGAATTTTATGGATTACGATCGGCACTTCATTGAGGCCGTCGGCTCGGAAGATTCCTTTGGACGAGCCCTTTGGGCCGTCGGCTACACGCTGAGCGAACGCTCGCTACCGAAACACCTTCGATACACGGCGTCGGTCATGCTCAGCCGCTCGCTGATTTATGCCCATGGACTAAGGTCTCCTCGGGCTAAGGGCTATGCGCTGATTGGCCTGAGCCAGGCCGCCTTGTCGACCGAATGGCCTCCAGTCGCCGGTATGGCGACCAAGCGGGACGTCGAAGCCGCCGTCGACGCCCTGGGCAACGCACTGGTCACGCAATATCAATCCTATCGGCAAAGCCCGTGGCACTGGTTTGAGGACAGCCTCACCTACGGCAACGCAGTCTTGCCCTGGTCCTTATTCAAGGCCTCCGAAGTGTTGGGCCGAAGCGACTGGACCGAGATTGCTCGCGAAAGTTTGGCCTTCTTAGCGGGTCTGACGCTTTCGCCAGAGGGCTACTTCAAACCAATTGGTTGCCATGGCTGGATGGTTCGGGGCGGGACCGCCGCGCTCTATGATGAGCAGCCCATTGAAGCGGCGGAAATGCTCATGGCCTTTCAAGCCGCGTACCAAAGTCTCGGTAACGAACAGGATCACGACAGCATGGAGACCTGCTACCAATGGTATTTGGGGAGAAATTCCCAAGCACTTTCTTTGATCGACCCGGATAGCTTTGGATGTTTCGACGGCATTGAACGGAACGGACTGAACCTCAACCAGGGCGCGGAGAGCATTCTCTCGTACGTGATTGCCCATCTGGCCATGGCCGATGAATAAATTCGCCGTAGTGCTAGCCGGCGGTGGCGGTACCCGATTTTGGCCGCTGTCGCGCAAAGAACGCCCAAAGCAGTTGCTTCGCCTAGGCAGCGACGACATCATGCTCAATGACACCATCGCGCGATTCGAGACCGTCATTCCCATCCAGCACACCTATGTCGTCACCAACCAATCACAGGCCGAACTTTTGGCTGACATGGTCCGCCCAGGCGTTCCTCAAGAAAACATCTTAGTCGAGCCGGTGGGACGCAGCACTGCGGCCAGCATCCTATACGCGGCTTTAACGGTCGATCAAACCGACCCGGAGGCAATTCTCGCAGTCTTTCCCGCCGACCATTACATCACCGATCAAGTCCAGTTCGTAACCACCTTGGAACTGGCCTTTAGGGCAGCAGACAGCTCTCCTCGACTGGTCACCATCGGCATCCGCCCGGTCTTCGCCGCGACGGGTTACGGATACATTCGCTACCAGGAAACCCCCGTGTACAGCGAAGGAGGCTTAGTCTATGCCGTCGAGGAATTCGTCGAAAAGCCGAATCTTCCGACGGCTACCGGGTATCTCTCAAGCCATCACCATTTGTGGAACAGCGGCATCCTCATGGGGAAGGTGTCGGTCATCATCGAAAACTTCCGCCGGTATCTGCCCCGTCTCTATCGGTTAATGTCCCCGCTCAGGCAACACCTCGGCACCTCCGCCGAACGTTCCGTCGTAGACGCCATTTATGCGGACTTGCCGAGCATCTCCATCGACTACGGCATTCTCGAACGAAGTGATGACGTCTTGGTGGTTATTGGAGATTTTGACTGGAATGACGTGGGGACTTGGGAAGCGCTCGGTACCATCTTTCCGCCGGATGCTTCCGGCAATATTGTCCAAGCCGACCACATCGGCATGGGCACCCAGAACTCCATCATTTATAGCACCGATCGCTTGATTGCTACGATTGGCATCGATGGTCTCATTATTGCCGATACCAAAGACGCACTCTTGATCTGTCCCAAAGAACAGTCTCAAGCGGTTCGTGCGTTAGTCGATCGTCTCGATGCCGAGGGCCGCCACGAATTTCTCTAAACCCGGCTTTCTGCTACCCGAAGCTCCTTTCCCAATCGGCGGCCACTCCGGCATACTAACCAAAGAGGGTACCCATCATGTGGAATCAAAAAACCGAAGCCAGGTCCTGCGAGGATCTCATCCGCGAGTTTCGACAAAAGGCGCCTCCTGGGCCCTGCACGAAGATCCCTATGGTCGCAGCGGCTCATAAAGATGTGTACAACATTTGTGCACCGTTTGTCGATGAGGGCGAGACGGTCATCGCCGGTCGCGTGGAATCGCGGGACGAGGAAATCGCCAACGTGGTCTTCTTCTATGAACGCGATAGCCTGTGGATCCCTCGACCCCACGCGCGCCACTTTGTGATGCAAGATCCGTTTGTCACGCGCATTCATCATCAATTGGTCTTCGGTGGAGTGGAAGTCCAAACCGAAGCGACCGACCCCAATGCCATCGTAGGCTGGCGCACGGTGTTTTATCACGGGGCGTCCGTGGCCGAACTCGACCGGTTGGCCGTCGGCCCTCCAGGGATGAAAGACATTCGTCTGATCCAACTGCGCGACGGCCGCATTGGCTTGTTTACCCGTCCTATGCACACGGGACACCCAGGCGCGGACATCGGATTTCGCATCATCAATCGATTGGAGGATCTCACCGAATCCGCCATGTTGGGGGCAGACCTATTGCGAGGGCAATTTACGGAAAACGAGTGGGGGGGTGTGGGGGAAGCGCACGCCTTGCAAAATGGTGCGATAGGGGTCGTCGGGCATATCGCCTATCGCAGCGCCGATGGCCATCTCCATTATTACGCCTATACATTTGCCATCAATCCTCGCACGGGCGCCACCACCGCTCCGAAAATTATTGCCGAACGTCAGAACTTTCCGCAAGGCCCAGCCAAACGTTGGAACGTGGTGGATGTGGTGTTCAGCGGCGGACTGCGCCATCGCGCCCATGGCCGTGCGAATCTTTACGCAGGCGTTAGCGACACGGAGGCCTATGTTATCAATATTCCCGACCCGTTCTTGGACTATGAAACCCTTCCCATGGATATGAATTGACTTGAATATGAATGGGTGAACGTATGGCGGAGAAGCATCGAGCCGGGCTCATGCGGTCGCTGCTCGGGGATCCACTCCGCGGTGACCCCCTGCGGCAGGGACATCAACTCCTCGCAATCCAGCGATCACCGCACGGCGGGCGAGATCTACGTCAACCCCTTCGACGTGTCGCGTAGCCGTTTCATTGGCCGAGCACGTGTCGAAGGGGTTGGCGGCTGCCGATCGGGTTCCCCCCAAAGGCTCTGGCGAAATGGATGGACGTCGACGTGATGGGCATGCATTCCGCCAGTCGCAGCCTGGATGGATGGATGGATGGATGGCGATGCGGTTCCAGGGACCGTGGCGTCCACGGTCCGGGCTCTGACGAAGCCTATGGTGGGGGCTTTGACGCGGATCCCGATCAGCGACCGCATGGCTGGCCTCTCGAATATACGCAACGTTGCCCTCAAAGCCTTTCAGACCTTGGATCGGTAACGCGCCTAACGCATTTGAGAATACATCGGGGATTTGGCGACCAAAGATCATGAGACTTGACACCTTGAGCACCACTGGGGGATAGGTCGACCGTCGGGGGTGCCGACGCGGATGCCGGCCGGCATGTCCAATCCCTCGTTCCCTCGTTCCTTCCTGCCTGCCTGGTGCCGTCTTGTGGTGAAAGGTGCAGACCACGGTGGCGTGGTGACATATTTCTTTGGCGAAGACGTTGAGATTACGTGGTATAAATAGTTAGTTCCCAACGCCGAGAATGGACTGGAATCCTGGCGACGGGCCAAACACGGCCGAGGTCCTCCATCTCGCCGAGGATCCGCTCCACCTGGATGAACAGACAAGCCGAGAAAGGACCTGCTGAACCGATGGCTGACACCCTTCTGCCGAGTACGTACAAGGTGCACCAGATACTCCGGCGGCTCGCCGAGGCTTACCCTGATCCGCGGACGGAACTCCAGTTTGAAACGCCGTGGCAATTGTTGGTGGCGACGATACTTTCGGCTCAGTGCACAGACCGTCGCGTGAATGTAATTACCCCGCGGATCTTTGCCGACTATCCAGATGCCCGAGCGCTTTCTCAACTTTCGACGGAGGCCTTGGAAGCATTGATTCGCGATTGCGGGCTTTACCGGATGAAGGCGAAAAATCTCGTGGCCACGGCTCGCTTGGTGGCCGAGACCTACGACAACCAGGTGCCTCGGTCGCGCGAACGGTTAATGAAATTGCCAGGAGTCGGCCGCAAGACAGCCAATGTGGTCTTGGCCAATGCATTTGGGTTGCCAGCCATTGCGGTCGACAGGCATGTGTTCCGGGTGGCGCATCGTTTGGGCTGGAGCAGCGCCCGCGACCCCGAGGGCACCGAGCGCGATCTGATGCGGCTCATTCCCCGGCGCCAGTGGAATACCGCCCATCATTGGCTGATTTTGCACGGCCGCCAGGTGTGCCGGGCGGGGCGTCCCCAGTGTGAGACGTGCACACTGCTGCGCTGGTGTGCACAGGTGGGAATCAGTTTCTCTTCCGAGGCGTAAGGTTAAGCAGAATGTGTGCAGGGAAGGGGCGGCGGTATGACTGGACTCGTGCTGAGCGGCGGCGGATTATGGGCGGCGGCCCAGATCGGCGTATTGCGCGCACTGGAAGAAATGGGAATCGAAGCGGACTTTATCGTGGGCACTTCTGCGGGGGCCGTCGTCGGAGCCCTGTATGCGTGCGGCTTGGCTCCGGACGCGATCGGCGAACTGGCGTGTCAAATCGACGCGCACTGGTTTCGCGTGCCTTGGACCCAACTGCTGTGGAATATTCTCCGCACGCGCCGCCTGCCTACCCACGTGATGGCCGTCGACCAGTTTTCCGGTCTGGTCGAACCCTGGCTGAGGAATCGTTCGTTCGATTCTGCAGTGCGCCCTGTTTTGATTACCGCCACGGATCTTGTCCACCGCCAGGTGGTTGCCTGGGGGCCTCCTGACATCCGGTTTGACGAGGTATTGGGTGCACACACGGGCACCATTCGGGTTGCCCAAGAGGTGGATTTATGGACGGCGGTACGGGCGTCGACGGCCTTTCCCGGCCTGTTTGCCCCAGTGCGCCTTGCCGATCGCATTTTGGTCGACGGCGGAGTGGGCGACGACTTTCCCGTCGACGTGGCGATATTAGCCGGCGCCGACCGGATCATCGGGGTCTGGATTGATGAGCCTTTGACTTGGCAGCCGCCCAGCCGCGACATTCACGCGGCCAGTCTCCTCTACCAGTCGCTGGCGGTGATGATTCGACAGTTGTCAACCGTGCGCCCAGCGATGGTGCCCGCGCGTCCACAGGTGACGATTCGCATTCCGATGGACGCCGGCAGGCCGACGGCCAGAGACATTCCGCGTTTGATTGACACGGGATACCGTTGCGCTCTGGAACGCCGGAGCG
Organism: Bacillota bacterium; assembly: GCA_021797675.1. Classification (GTDB taxonomy): domain Bacteria; phylum Bacillota; class Sulfobacillia; order Sulfobacillales; family Sulfobacillaceae; genus JAJZXC01. The sequence continues at coordinate 11,709 of JAJZZH010000035.1, forward strand.
CGCTTCAAGCGCTTGTCGCCTAACCGGGATGCGCTCGCCGGATGAACGGCGCCAGCGATCGGCCGGGTTGTTTCAGCATTGGGCCCCAGAGGCCGGCTCACGCCGGCCTCTGGGGATTATGATTCGACTTGGGGTAGCGCGCGTAAACTTTCTGCGGTCCACTCGGAACTGAAGGGCACGTCGACTACGCGGCCGTTGAGATAGTCGTCATAGGCGGTAAGGTCGAAGTGGCCGTGGCCCGACAGGTTAAACAGAATCACCCGACGCTCTCCGGATTCTCGCGCCGCGATGGCTTCGTCGATGGCGCCGCGGATGGCGTGTGCGCTCTCGGGGGCCGGCAAAATGCCTTCCGATTTGGCAAAGGTCAGCGCGGCCTCAAAAACCTGGCTTTGACGATAGGCACGGGCGTCGATGATTCGATCGTGGTAGAGCCGTGACACTAAGGGAGAATCGCCGTGATAGCGGAGCCCGCCGGCGTGAATACTGGCCGGGACAAAATCATGGCCTAAGGTATACATTTGGATGATGGGCGTCATCCCCACGGTGTCGCCGAAATCATAGGCGAACGTGCCCTGGGTGAGGGTCGGACAGGCCTCCGGTTCGATGGCCATCACCTTAGGCCGAGCTTGCCCGCTGAGCAGATCTTGCACAAAGGGGAAGGCAATGCCGCCAAAATTGCTGCCGCCGCCGCAACTAGCCAAAACGACGTCGGGATAGCGGTCGACGGCGGCGAGTTGTTGTTTGGCCTCGAGACCGATGACGGTCTGATGCAAAAGAACGTGATTGAGAACACTGCCGAGGGCATAGTTGGTATCGTCGCGTTCCATCGCTTCTTCAACGGCTTCGCTAATCGCAATCCCCAGACTACCGGTAGAATCGGGATGTTGGGCCAAGATTTGGCGCCCGGCTTGAGTTCGGTCGGTCGGACTGGCGAAGACGCTAGCCCCATAACTTTCCATTAGCAGGCGGCGATAGGGCTTCTGTTGGTAGCTGATCTTAACCATATAGACCGTGCACCGCATGCCAAAAAACGCCGCCGCAATCGCGAGGGCAGTGCCCCATTGCCCCGCTCCGGTTTCGGTGACCAGGTTTTTAATACCCGCTTGCTGATTGTAGTACGCCTGCACGATGGCGGTATTCAGTTTGTGACTGCCTCCTGGGCTTACCCCTTCGTACTTGTACCAGATTTCGGCAGGCGTGTTGAGTTCCGCTTCCAGCCGTCGGGCACGATACAGGGGAGAGGGCCGCCATCTGCGGTACATTTCCCGGATGGGATCGGGAATGGCGATCCAACGCTCCCGCGACATTTCTTGCGCTAAGAGGGCCGCTGGAAAGATTCGCGCCAGCTCCTCGGGCTGAGCCGGTTTTCCAGTGGCCGGGCTGATAGGCGGCGGAGGCAGCGTCTTCATGTCAGCTTGGATATTGTACCAGTGGGTCGGATACTCCTTTTCCTCCAGCATGACCTTGATCCCGTCAAAATAGGCCACATTCATCGCTCCTTAGTCTCATTCTTGTCTACCGCTCTGGATCCTGCCGAGGTGCCCCAAAGCGCAATCGTGATTGGTGACCGGGCAATCCCACGTATATCGAAAACCTCGGGCGTCGGCCCGAGAGAGCACGGCGCTCCGTCGCTGAAAACGCCGGAGAGCTCCTCTTAGATTAGCATTTCTTGACCGTTTAGATTGACCAACGAAAACGCACGCGCGACCAAATCTCTCTCTGCCTCAGGCGATGAATTGCACCCCCGTGTACAGCGCAAACGCGATGATGGCGGCAGACAATGCCCAGGCCGCGAATTTGTGCAGACCGCGCATCCTCCATGGGGGAGGCAAGGCGCGCGATTCAAGAATCAGCAAAAGACCGAGGACGACCGGTAACAAAAGAGCATTCATGATTTCGGTGTCCACGTCAATGCGAATCAAGTTGATCCCGCTGAAAATGAGCAGAGCCCCGCCGACGTGGATCAACGTGTAGATGAGATAAAAGCCCTTGGCCTGGTGGACGGGGGTATTGAGGCTATGAGGCAATCCGGAGACTTCACCCAGTCCCCAAGCGGCAGCCAGGGAGACCACCAGGGCGGCAATGAACGAAGCGCCCAGAACGCCAAGCCCAAAGACGACCCTTGCTCCTGGCCCGCCTAAAAAGGGGGCCAGTCCCCGGGCAATCTCCTGGACCGTCTGTAGTGGCTGGTGGGGATGGACGCGTCCAATGGTGGAAGCGACCATGACTACCACCGCAATCATCACCAGTTGGGTGAGGACAGCACCTGCGGCGGTGTCCCAGCGCGCAGGGACGGCTTGGGCGGGGATTAGCCCTTTGTCCAACACGGCCGACTGCTGGTAGAAGATCATCCACGGCATAATGACGGCGCCCACATTCGCCGCCAATAATAGCCGGTAGCTGGCATGTCCTGCTGGTATCGTCGTGAGACCGTGCCAGAGTTGGGCTGGGTGAGGATGGGCAAAGACGGCGGCAGGAATTAACAGGAGTTCGAATAACCCCGCGGTTACGCCGATGCGCTCGACCCGCCGGTAACTGCCGCTTACCCCTAACCCAATCAGGATCGCGGTGGCGATGGAAACGCTCCACCGAGGGTCGATGCCAAATAAACTGCCGACGCCGGCGATTCCGCTAAACTCCGTGATCAGCGCGCCGATGGCCGACAGGAACAGAGTCATCACCGACACCATGGCCCATGGCATGCCGAAGTGTTCGCGGATTAGCGCTCCGTGGCCCTTGCCCGTTCCCAAGCCTAAACGCACCGTCATTTCTTGTACCAGGTACACCGCAGGGATGAGAACAATCTCGGGCAGCAGCAGCGAATAGCCCCACCGGGCTCCCGATTGCGCTGCGGTGACAATGCTGCCGGCGTCGGTGTCCGCCAGCATAACCATGAGGCCTGGCCCCAACACGACGAGCAACAGCCCTAGCCTCCGCCACCCGGGCTGTGGTCCGGAACCTGACGCGCGATTGGAGGTCGCCGAAATCATCGCCATGCCCCTATCTAGGCAACGACCGAAATCCATAGCCGTTAACCAACAATAACTGATAATTAGCCTAGGCTAATGCCTTATGGAGGTCAAGACAGGGAAGGAAATTTGCTGGACATCGCCGCTCGCCCAGGGCTCAGACCTCCCCGGTTAGGCGATAATACATACGGATGTTGGTGTATTCGACAGGAAATCGATGTTGACGGTTTGCGCCAGCAAAGCGTAGAGATATCTGAGTAGACCCGCAAGAGCGAATTGCGCCATGGGAGATGTGGCTTATCTCGCCAAGCTATCCAGATAAATGGGCGTAATCGATCTGGGGAAAGCCAAAAAGATTTTAGATCCGCTAGCAGGATTTTTGTCCGTGACGGCGAATCTTCTCCGGGAGTCCTCCCCCACCACCGTGGGGGGCCGAGGAGACGATACCATGACGCTGCGCCAGTTACCGGTCATCGATGTCGACGGGCCCAAGACGGTCTGGATTCCCCCAGCGTGCCGCCTGGAACCTCACCCCAATGAGACCTGGGTCTATGTGGGGGATGCCGTGTTCGCGATTGTGCGCCCGGGCGATGCCTACCAAAGCAAGTTGGTCGCCGCCCAATTGGTCCGGGCGGGCGTGATCACCCTCCGGGACGCAGCCCAAGCCTTTGGCTATCATGTCAATTCCATTCGACATTGGGCCCAGCAGTTGCAACGCAACGGAACGTTACACGAACGGGACTTTAAACCGGGGCCCGCCGGGCCGAGCAAGATGACCCCGGAGATCTTCCGCTTCGTGCAGGAGCAACCGCCGCACCGCTCTAATCGCGCCGTGGCGGAAGCCATTGCGCAGCAGTTTGACGTCCAGTTGACCGCGGAGACCGTCCGCTATTATCGCCGCCAAGCGGCCGAGCTGCCGGCCAAGGCGGCGCCAGCAGCCGCACCGACGATGGTGCAGACCACCTTCGCCTTGGCCCCCTCCGAGGCGGTTCCCGACCCGGCCGCCGAGGAGAGCGCGCCGCTCAGCGGCGCGGTCACGCGGGAGGAGGCCACGTTCCCGGTGCCCATCGACGTCGTCCCGCCCGCCGAGGGGCCGTCGGGCTCCCGCCCCGGCGAAGCGCTGCCGGTGGAGGGGCTAGCCGCCGGCGAGGTCCCCGCGTGGGAGGCCGACCAGCCAATAGCGGCGCTCGGCTTCCTGGTCCTGGCCCCGTACCTGGCCGCCTTGGACTTGACGGCGTGGGTGACCGAG
>JAJZZH010000029.1 GCA_021797675.1 Bacillota bacterium
ACGCGCTGCTCGCGCATCCATTCGGTCAAAATCCGATCCAAGGCCTCGGCATCACTACGCTGCAGGGTCTGCCGAATAGCGGCTTCGCTCGGCGGGACATAGCGGCCCTTGCACCGAGCCGCTTGGAGCGTGGCCAGTTGGTCTTGGGTTAAGGTCGCGGCCCACTCGCCAATGGCTAACAAACTGGTGCAGCCGACGGCGATGGTGAGGATGGTGATGTACGCGTGGCGCACGCCGCGCGGCTTGCGGACATCCGGCAGAACCGCTAAGCGGGCCATGAGGCTCCGGGGATGGTGTACTAAGGATTCCGTCGACAATGCGATCGTCCTCCCTTGGGCAATCAAAGCGGGCGCGTCCCACACGGCGGTGAGCCACGCCCGCGCCTGCGGCACCGACGGCCGCACCGCAACGGGTTTGACCTGACCATGCCACACATAGGTTCCCTGGTGGCGCCCAAAGCCGAGGGTCAGGCCCACGGTTTGCCAATGGGCAGCGCGATAGACCGTCCCGCGGAAGCGGGACGGGTCAATAAAGGTTTCGGCCAATACCACGGGATGGCCGTGGATCGCCTGCCAGTCGCGAGCCAGGCGACGCAGCGCCAAGCCGAGGACGCGGGATCCCCAATTGGGGACATGCGCGTGGGGCAGGATAAGAAACCGCGCATTGTTGGCCACAAACCGCAAGCGCCGCCGGCGTTGCTCCGGCGTCCAGCCAATCCAGGCGTCCCGAGCGCAGCACCGATAGGCGGCAGCCGTCCATCCGAGTAACGCGACCCACTGGCCGTTCCACTCCGCGCCTTGATACAGGCGCTCCCCGACGAAACCGGGAAACCCTAAATAATGATGGCGTGCCATCAACTCCTGCCAGCGCGCGACTTCGTCGGGCGCCACCAGGCGGATGGTGATCTCCCGTATAGGAACCGATATCACGGAAGTTTCTGGTTTCATAATCCCATGATATACCTGTGAAAAGAGGCTGTCCACTATTTTTTAATATCCATCAACCATGCGGGTTGCCAGAACTTTGCCGTAACCCTGCCCTCCCCCAGCTCTGCAGCGTGAAGGGTCCATACCATGGTTATTGACGGGGAGCTCCTCGTAGGATGGGACGTTTTGGGCCTAAGGAATCGGCCATCTTTCGAAACCCCAGGCGATTTTGCGCCAGCGCTCCCCCAGATGCGCGCAGGAGCGGGGCCATAGCCTGGCCCCGCAACCGGTTGGTTAACCTCACGTTTCAGGGGAAGGCGGTTGAAGAAGGCGTCGGCCCTGCCGCTTGCAAGATTTGCGTGGGGGCGATAGGGCCGGCGCCGCGCTGCGGCCAAGGCAGGCCGGTCGCGCCACCTTCCCTCCCTCGACATCCTGGCGGATGGTGCTTGGATCCCGCATTCAGGATACTCGGCCCCAACGCGGCATGATGTAGGGCCAGCCCTTCGATCACAAATGGCCCGTGAGGTCGGATGAAGGCCTGGCATGCCATTCCCGTCCCGGAATACCGGTGGTTACCGTGCTGCCCGTAGGGCTTTGCCGTCACAATATGTGCTTCCCTGTCGCCGCGGTGCCGACCCATGCGACGGCAGCGCTCCACCCTGTTGGCGCAGGACGGGGACCAAGCGGATAGCATCCCCCTACCTGAGACCATCCGTTCCAGGTTGCTTCGCCAACCACATAATGCCACAGCGCTCAGTGGCCGGATCGTTCCTGCATACTCAAGATCGATTCCGTCGGAGACCGAGAAAGGCCCAAAGGCGTTCTTGTAGGTTTTTCTTCGCAGAGATCCCCGGCGATATCGCGGAGTGCAAGCCAGATTGCCGGTTGGGGAGCCGGGATGACTGCACTCGGGCCCAGAAATTGCGTGCCACCTATCTTGCCTCCCGGATGCACGTCAACCGTGTCTGGTTCGCGCCCCAGCGCGACCGTGCAAGGACTAGGTAAGCTCAGGCCCCCCGGCTCACCCCTCGTTGCCTCCCGGTGAGAAATGCTCGAATTTCACCCTGTCCGTTCTCGATTAACGATCTGGGGCGAAATACGACCCAAGAGCAACCATTACAACAAACGATGCGGGGATATTCTCGTTATCGGCCCTCTCCGTTGTTGAGCAAGCTCAGGACAATCTGTTATCATAGTTCCACCCCTCGCCGAAGCGCCTGGGGGATCGTTATTTTTTAAAGAGATATCAACAGATTGTGGATAACTCTGTGGACGGTATTGTGTATATTCACTGCGTTAACAGGAGGGTCCAGAATGCGTCTCGAGGCCCAATGGGCGGCAGCGGTCGATCGTCTCCAAATGGAACTGTCCACGCCCAGTTTTGAAACCTGGGTACGTATGGTCACTCCTGTGGCGCTACAAAACGACCGTATAACCCTATCGGTTCCTACCGAGTTCACCCGTCACCTGATTGCGTCTCGCTATCAGGGCGTTCTGCGAGATGTTCTGCGACAAACCTTCGGTAAGCCGATCGATGTCCACTTGACCGTCGATTCGGTCGCCACCAATGCGCAACCGAAGGCAAACAACGGTAGCGTACAAGCGGACTCCAAGCCGGTCGGTGCATCCACCCGTTCGGAGTATTGGAATCTTTTGAACCCTAAGTATACGTTTGTATCGTTTGTGGTCGGCAGTGCGAACCGGTTTGCCCATGCCGCCTGCCAAGCCGTGGCCGAAATGCCCGCGCGTGCGTATAACCCTTTGTTTTTGTATGGTGGCGTCGGACTCGGCAAAACCCATCTTATGCATGCCATCGGTCATTTCGTTTTGGAATCCACTCCGGCCACCCGGGTCCTGTACGTATCGGCGGAAACCTTCACGAATGAGATGATCAATTCCATCCGCGATGATAAAATGGTTCCCTTTCGGCAGCGCTACCGTGGCATCGATATCCTCCTTATCGATGACATTCAGTTCGTTGCCGGCAAAGAACGCACCCAAGAAGAATTTTTCCATACTTTTGAGGCCTTGCACGGAGCCCGGAAGCAAATTGTCATTTCCAGCGACCGCCCGCCCCGTGAGATCCCGACCCTGGAAGAACGCCTGCGGTCGCGATTCGAATGGGGGCTGATTAGTGATATCCAGGCCCCCGACCTAGAAACCCGCATCGCCATTTTGGGCAAAAAGGCTCAACTTGAAGGTCTGTACGTGGCTCCCGACGTTCTCCACCTGATCGCCATGCGCGTCGATACCAATATCCGTGAACTGGAAGGCGCCCTCATCCGCGTCATGGCCTATGGGTCCATTCATCGCAGTCCGATAACGATTGATTTGGCCACCGAAGCGTTGAAAGATGTCTTACCCGAACCGCGGGTCCGCCAAATTACCATCCGCATGATTCAAGAAGAAGTCGCCAAACATTTCGAGATGCGTACAGATGCCTTTAAGGCGAAGACCCGGACTCGGGCGGTTGCTTTCCCACGCCAAGTAGCCATGTACTTGGCGCGCGAACTTACTGACGCGTCTCTGCCAAAAATTGGCGAGGAATTTGGCGGGAGGGATCACACGACGGTGATCCATGCTTGCTCCAAGATTTCTCAGGATCGCGCAAGCGACCCTCAGCTCGCCCAAACTCTGGATTTGCTGGCCGAGCGTATTCGAACCCGGTAGTCGGGGATATCTTGGGGATATTATGGGGATTTTGGGAGGGTGTCGGTGGATGGTTGCCAATTATCTACAACAGCCGACGATCCCTGGGATTAACGTCGAATTGTGGAGCAGTTTGTCCTCCATTTATTCGACACCCAAAGCGGCGAGGTAAAGCGCTTTACGCCAGCTTATCCACTAATCCCCAGCTCTTATTATTACGACGGTCTTTTCTTTAAAAAATCATCTAGATAGTCAGCGATGTCGATATCTCTCAGACCAAGGAGGACGTATGCGCGCCACTGTAGACCAAGCCCAACTCGCTCAAGCGTTGACGCAGGCTAACCGCCTGGTAAACCCGCAAAACACCATGCCCGTACTATCCGGGGTGGAAATTCAGACCACTTCGACGGGCCTCCTAATTTATAGCACGGACCTTACCACGTTCCTCACCATTTCGGTTCCCGCTCAGGTAACCGAACCCGGCCGATCGGTGGTTTCGGCGCAGACGTTGAGCGAACTCGTGCGCCGGATTCCGCTGGCCCACATCGAGATCGTGGAACAGGGAGGCCGGTTGCAAGTACGCTACGGTCGCAACCATGCAACCTTGCAGACCTATGGCGATCAAACCTTGCCCGAATGTCCCCGGGTGGAAGGCACTCGTCTCTCGCTCCCAGCGGGGGAATTCGCCGACTTGAGCCGTGAATTGTTGTTTGCCACCTCACACGATGAGATGCGGAGCGTGCTGCGCGGGGTGGCCTTGACGTATGGTCATGGACGTTTGGTTTTCCAAGCCACGGATGGCACCCGTTTTTCCCATCGCTGGCTGGCCGTTCCCGACGTGTTGGACGAACCCGCGACGATCATCGTGCCTGCCAAGGCCCTGACGGAAGGCGCACGATTATGGCCCGAGACGGATGTAACCATGACGCTCGGTAGTAAACTCGCACAGTTCGAAGCGAAAGACATGGTCCTCGCGACCCGCCTCCTCGAGGGCACGTACCCCGATTTGAGCCATGCCGCACCGGAAACGTATATCGTTACCTGTCAAGTCAGTGCCAACGACTTGCGGGGCGGTTTGGAAAGGGTTCATCTCATCACAGTCAAGGAACACATGGCTAGCGTGAAGATCCATACCCTGCCCGGGCAAGGCATGGAATTGACCGCTTCCAGCCAAGACGTCGGCAGTCTCAGCGAAATGGTCGACTGTCTATGCGAAGGCCAGGAATTGGAAATCCTGTTCAATCCACAATACCTGATCGAAGGGATCCGATCGTTTTCGGACGCCGACGTCATTTTTGAACTTTCCGGCATGCAGTCAGCGGCCCGGATCCGCGGGACGGAAGAATCCAGCTACTTCCACGCCGTGTTGCCGATGCGGCAATTGGTCTGATGTGGGTTCGTCGGTTGCGAATTCGGCATTTCCGCAATATTGCGGATGCCGAAGTGAATTTCGGGCGGGGAGTCAACGTGTGGGTAGGGGACAACGGGCACGGCAAGACCAGTGCTCTCCAGGCACTGCAAGTACTCGCCGAGCACCGCTATCCCTCCGGCATCGGAGATAGCGACGTCGTGCAATGGGGAGCTTCTTGGATGGAACTGCGAGCCACGCTCGCCACGGTTGACGACACGGAAGTCGTCTCCCGCTATGCCGTTCAGCTGGGTGAGCACCGCCGCCGGCTGCGTGAGGGCCCCACATTGCCGGTGGTCTGGTTCGGGCCCGCCGACCTATCAACCGTACAAGGCGGTCCTGTTCAACGACGCGATCTTCTCAGTCAACTGGCGGGAGCCTTGTACCCCCGCTATTTTCCCTTGCTGCGCAAGTTTGAGCGTGCGCTGACGCAAAAAAATCACGGTCTGAAGGAGCGCTGGCCGCTAGCCACCTTAGAGACCTTTAACGAAATTTTGGCGGAAACCGGCGCGACCGTTTGGCAGTTTCGCAAGACGGCCTTCGATCGTTGGTTGCCCCACATTTACGCCCTTCACTCCAAACTCTCCGCAACGTCCTCGCTCAGCATACGATTTCAGCAAGGGGGGATGGCGGGGGACTTGGTGCTGGGACCCGATGCAGTGCGACACCGCATGCAGGCGCGATTTGCCGAAGAAAGGCAGCGGATGCTGTCCCTGGTTGGCCCGCATCGCGATGACCTCGTGGTGGAACTCGATGAGCACTCAGCGCGAACGTACGCTTCTCAAGGACAGCAACGCACCATTGCCTTGGCTATGAAATTGGCCACGTATCACGTGTACGAAGAATTTTTTCAGGTCCCCCCGTTAGTCTTGCTGGATGACGTCTTTTCGGAACTCGATGGCCAACGGCGCGCGCTGCTGTTGGAATATATGGCCCGTCACGATCAGCAAACGGTGATCACTGATACGGAGCCGCGCCACCTAGGGAGTTGCCAACCCACTTTTTACCGGGTACAGCAAGGAGCTTTTCACCCATGGCCATAGAGGATGCCCCCGCGGTGCTCGGGGCGATCTTAGCTCGGGAAGCGGAGCAACGGCACTGGCATCGCGCCCGGTGGTACTATGTGGTCAAAAAAGCTTGGTCATCGGTCGTTGGCGAGTATTTGAGCCGCTACACGCTACTGGTCAGCATCGACCCCGGTCGTGTGGTCATTGCGGTGCCGGCGAGTGTCTGGGCCCAAGAGATAAGCTATTGGAACCCCCAAATTCGGGAGCGTCTAGCCACCTTGACCGACGGCGTCGTGCGGCATCCCGAGTTTCGCATCGAAGTCTGGCCGAAAGCCTTTGCTCCCCGTCCCGAGGAAAACCCGTCGCGCTTCCACCGCAGCGAACCCGGTTTGGGTTACCGGCTGTCGCCGTCGGTCGCCGGCGACAGCGACCTCGAAGCCTTGCTGGAGCGCGTGAAGGATAAATATTTGCGTGCCGTGGAACATTGGGTACAAACCGGGTACGCGCGTTGCGCCCAGTGTCAGAGCCCGACCCTGAAGGGGTATCGTCTCTGCTCCAGTTGCCAATATCGGAGGTAACGCGCACCTGAACCTCGTCCGCGGGCGAAGACCGGGAGCCGCCGGATACGGATTGCTGCCGTTGGCCCCCGTGAGGGAGATACGCCGCGGCTGGTCGGGTAACCCGCTCGCGACGGGGGTCGATGATGTACCTGCACGCCGGCCATGATGTGATGATTATGAACCAAACTATCATCGCGATTTTAGATCGGCAAATCCTGGAACAGTCAGAGCCGACCAGGCAATTTTTTGATCGTCTGCGCGCACTGGGCCGCGTACACGGCAGCCTTCACGAAGCCAAGTCCCTGATTGTCACCGACGACGCGGTGGTGTGTTCCCCAATATCTGCGACGACCCTGAGCCGTCGTGAGCGTCCACGATGATCCTGTTTCCCGCGGAGCGATGCAAGCCCCATCCAGCATTCTCCGTGGCCTATGCTATACTAGAAGAAATGGGCCCTTTTGGGTCTCATCGCGTGTTTAGGGAGGACGGCCGATGGTGTCGCCGGATCAAGCGTCAAATTATACGGAAAGCAATATTCAAGTCCTCGAGGGACTGGAAGCCGTCCGCAAGCGGCCAGGTATGTATATTGGCTCCACGGGGATTCAGGGGCTACACCATTTAGTCTATGAGATCGTCGATAATTCGATTGACGAGGCTTTGGCGGGAGCGTGTGACCAGATCAACGTGACCCTATACGACGATGGGCGCGTAGGGGTCCGGGACAACGGCCGCGGGATCCCGGTGGGTATTCATCCCAAGGTGGGGATTCCCACGTTAGAAGTGGTGTTGACCATTTTGCATGCCGGCGGCAAGTTCGGCGGAGGGGGCTACAAAGTCTCCGGGGGACTGCACGGCGTCGGGCTGTCCGTGGTTAACGCCTTATCGGAATCGCTAACCGCCTATGATCGTTATGGGGGCCAATTGTATGTACAGCACTACGGCCAAGGCAAGGCCATTGATGCCTTAACCCAGGTCGGTCCGTCGGACTCGACCGGTTTCGAGGTTATCTTTGTTCCGGATTCGACGATTTTTGAAGAGACGCACTTTCAATTTGATACCTTGGCCAATCGGCTTCGGGAGCAAGCCTTTCTCAACGCGGGGGTATACCTCTCCTTAACCGATCAGGCCACCGGACGCGAGGTGCGGTATCAATATGAGGGCGGAGTCGTCTCGTTTGTCCAGTATTTGAATTTGAACCGTGAAGTCCTGCACGCCAAACCGATTGCGTTTAGCACCGTTCGGGATGGCGTTTCCTTCGATGTCGCTATCCAGTATAACGACAGCTATGCCGATACCGGCTTGTTTATGTTTGCCAACACTATCCACACCGCCGAGGGGGGCACGCATGAAGCCGGATTTAAGGCGGCCCTGACCAAAGTTTGCAATGATTATGCTAGACGCCTGGGAATTCTCAAAGAGCAGGACAGCAATTTGTCTGGTGAGGACGTCCGCGAGGGTATGACGGCTATCTGTTCCCTCAAACTCTCGGAGCCGCAATTTGAAGGTCAAACCAAAACCAAGCTCGGCAATTCCGAAATTCGTGGCATGACCGAAGCCGTGGTTAGCGAAGGGGTGTCCACGTTTTTCGAAGAAAACCCCGCGGTCGCCAAACGGATTCTCGACAAAGCGATCTCGGCGGCGCGCGCACGCGAGGCCGCGCGCAAGGCACGGGAACTCGTGCGCCGCAAAAACGCGTTGGAGTCGTCTACCTTGCCTGGAAAGCTGACGGATTGTGCCAGCAAAGATCCGGCGGAATCCGAGCTCTATTTGGTCGAGGGAGATTCCGCCGGCGGTTCGGCCAAACAGGGGAGAAATCGCCACTATCAGGCGATCTTGCCCTTGCGCGGAAAGATCCTCAACGTGGAACGGGCCCGTCTCGACAAGATTTTGGCCAATGAGGAGATTCGTGCCATGATTACGGCCATCGGGACGGGAATTGCTGAGGAATTTACCCTAGCTAACGCGCGCTATCATCGGATTGTCATTATGACCGATGCGGATGTTGACGGGTCCCATATTCGCACTTTGCTGTTGACCTTTTTCTATCGCTATATGCGGCCGCTCATCGAGGCCGGGTACGTATACATTGCGCAGCCTCCGCTGTTTTTGTTAAAAAAGGGCAAACAGCAGCGGTATCTCTATGATGAACACGCGCTCGAACAGCTGCTGGAGCAATGGGGTCACGACGGCATCAAGATTCAGCGGTACAAAGGCCTCGGTGAAATGGATGCCGAGCAGCTCTGGGACACCACGATGAATCCTGAGGCGAGGACGTTCCTGCAAGTCACCTTGGAGGACGCGGTGCAGGCGGACTGGATTTTCACCGTCCTGATGGGGGACCGGGTGGAATCGCGCCGCGACTTTATTCAAGAACACGCCCACCAAGTACGCAATCTGGATACCGTGGGATAACTGAAACGAGGGATTGCACATGGCGGACATTGGCACCGTTAAACCGGTCGATATCGAAGACGAGATGAAACGGTCGTACATCGATTATGCCATGAGCGTAATCGTGAGCCGCGCCTTGCCGGATGTGCGCGACGGCTTGAAGCCCGTGCATCGCCGTATTTTGTATTCGATGAATGAGCTGGGCAATACGCCCAACCAAGCGCATAAGAAGTCGGCGCGCATCGTTGGCGATGTGATCGGCAAATATCATCCGCATGGCGATGTCGCGGTTTATGATGCGATGGTCCGGTTGGCCCAGGATTTTGCCATTCGCTATCCTCTGGTCGACGGTCACGGGAACTTTGGCTCCATGGACGGCGATGCCCCGGCCGCCATGCGGTACACCGAGGTGCGGCTGGCCCCCATCGCGATGGAAATGCTCGTCGACATCGATAAGAACACGGTGGATTTTGGTTTTAACTTCGACGAAACCGAAAAAGAACCGTCGGTGCTGCCGGCCCGAATCCCCAATCTGCTGATTAACGGCGCGGCAGGCATTGCAGTGGGGATGGCGACCAACATTCCGCCCCATAATCTTCGTGAGGTAGCGGATGCCGCCGTCTATCTGATTGACCATCCCGACGCATCGACCGAGGACTTGATGCGCTTCGTGGTGGGTCCTGACTTTCCCACCGGTGCGATGATCATGGGGCGCGAGGGTATCCGCCGGGCATACAGCACTGGGCGGGGGATTATTACGATTCGGGCGATTGCCCACATTGATGAGACGACCCAAGGGCGCGCACGCATCGTCGTCAACGAAATTCCCTACCAGGTCAACAAGGCGCGGCTTTTAGAACGCATCGCTGATCTCGTCCATGAGCGAAAAATCGAGGGTATCAGCGACCTACGTGATGAGTCGGACCGCGAAGGCGTTCGCGTCGTCATCGAACTGAAGCGGGACGCCGTCCCCAAGGTCGTCTTAAATCAACTCTACAAGTACACCGCGATGCAGCAGACGTTCGGAATCATCCTGCTCGCCTTGGTGCAAAACCGCCCCATGATCTTGACGCTGGGCGAATTATTACATCACTTTATCGAGCATCGCAAGACGATTGTTACGCGCCGCACCCAGTACGAGTTGGAACGGGCGCGCGCCCGCGCTCACATTTTAGAAGGGCTCCGCATTGCTCTGCAGTATCTCGACGAAGTCATTCAGCTCATCCGACGTTCACCGTCGGTCGAGGCCGCTCGCGAAGGCCTGATGGACCGATTCGGGTTGTCCAAACTCCAGGCTGACGCGATTTTGGACATGCGGTTGCAACGACTAACCGCTTTGGAACGCGAGAAGATTGAACAAGAATATCAGGATATTTTGAAGGAAATGGAACGCTTGAGCGCCATTCTGGCCGACGTGAGTCTGATCTACGCGATGGTCAAAGAAGACTTAGCCTATGTTCGAGAGAAATATGGGGATGACCGCAAGACAAAGATTGGCGCGGCGTTGGGCGACATCAACGAAGAAGATCTCATCCCCGAAGAGGACATGGTGGTGACCATCACTCACCGGGGATATGTCAAGCGCATTGCGACGGGGGCGTACCGAGCGCAGCGCCGTGGCGGCCGCGGGATTACCGGAGGCCATGTGCGCGAGGACGATTTTCTGGCTCATCTTTTTATCGCCAGCACGCACGATTTTGTCTGTTTTTTCACCAGCCGGGGTCGTATTTATCGAGTCAAGGTGCACGAAATCCCTGAAGCCAGCCGACAGGCCAAAGGGGTGGCGGTGGTCAACCTTTTGCCGCTGGAGGCAGGCGAACGCATTGCGGCGGTGGAGACTTTTCGGCCCGAGGAGGCCGGTTCGGAAGAGTTTTGGGTGTTTGCTACGGCTAAGGGAACTACCAAGCGCACTTCGCTGGCCGAGTACGCTTCATGGCGAGGAGGTGGCATTATCGCGATTAGTCTCGATGAAGAGGACGAGCTGATCGGGGTTCAGCGCACCCGGGGCACGTCGGATGTGTTGTTGGCCACATCCCGAGGACATATCATCCGCTTTAAGGAGACCGACGTGCGTCCTATGGGACGGTCTGCCCGTGGGGTGATCGGCATTTGGATGAATCCTGATGACCGCGTCGTCTCCATGGCCACAGTGGTCGACCAGCCGGACCTTTTGATTTTGTCCGAGTATGGCTATGGCAAGCGTACCCGGATTGACCAATTTCGAGTCATCCACCGCGGTGGGCACGGCGTGTTGGGCATGCGCAGCACCAAAAAGACAGGTAAAATCACAGGCATCACCCCCGTTTACGGCCAGGAGGAATTCATGGTCATCTCGACGGAAGGGACGTTGATCCGAATGTCGGTCAGCGATGTTTCCCATCAAGGGAGACTGTCGCACGGCGTGAAGGTCATGCAACTCGACGACGGTCAACAGGTTTCGGCATTTGCCTTGGTCGCTCCGGAAGAGGACACGCGCCGCGACGAGGACTCCTGATCGCACGGAATACAGAGAGGGGAGAGAGAAATGGCGGAGAAAGAGGTCGGAACCTTCAAAGTCAAATCTGGGCTGGCGGAAATGCTAAAGGGCGGCGTCATTATGGATGTGACGACGGCCGAGCAGGCAGTTATTGCCGAACAGGCGGGCGCGGTGGCGGTCATGGCTCTTGAGCGCGTTCCTGCGGATATTCGCAAGGCGGGCGGCGTGGCCCGCATGGCCGACCCCAAAAAAGTCAAGGAGATTATGCGCTCGGTGTCGATCCCGGTGATGGCCAAGGTGCGAATCGGTCACTTCGTGGAGGCCCAGGTGCTTGAGGCACTCGAGGTGGACTATATCGATGAAAGCGAAGTGTTAACGCCAGCTGACGACCAATTCCACATCGACAAATGGAGTTTCAAGGTGCCCTTCGTGTGTGGTGCCCGTGACCTGGGAGAAGCCTTGCGCCGAATTGCCGAGGGTGCGGCGATGATTCGTACCAAGGGCGAGCCGGGTACCGGGAATGTCGTCGAGGCAGTACGGCACCTTCGCGCGGTGAATAGTCAGATCCGCCGGGTGGTCGCTACCCCGGATGCGGAACTGGCTGATTTGGCTAAGGAACTTCGGGCGCCTGTAACCCTGGTCAAGGAAACGAAGATGTTGGGACGGTTGCCGGTGGTCAATTTCAGCGCGGGAGGCGTGGCCAGCCCGGCCGACGCGGCGCTGATGATGCAGCTCGGCGCCGACGGCATATTCGTGGGTTCGGGAATTTTCAAATCGGCCAATCCGGCCGCGATGGCTCGTGCCGTGGTTCGCGCGACGCTGCACTACCAAGATGCGGCCGTTATCGCCGAAGTTTCCGAGGATATCGGCGACGCCATGCCGGGCCTGGAGATGAGTACGTTGGCCCCGGCAGATCGTATGCAGGACCGGGGTTATTGATGAAAATCGGTATCATCGCGATTCAAGGGGATGTCCGGGAGCACCAGGCGAAATTCGAATCCCTGGGGGTGGAACTGGCGACCGTGCGGAAGCCGAGAGACCTCGAAGGAGCCGCTGGACTGGTCATCCCCGGAGGAGAGAGCACGACCATCGGCATGTTGATGCAGGAGTACGGGGTATTGGACGCCATCCGTGATCGCGCGGCGACGGGAGGATGGCCGATTTGGGGTACCTGCGCCGGCCTTATCCTCCTGGCCGCGGAGGTGATTGGCCCGTCGCCCGCGCGCCTGGGTTTGATCGATATGACGGCAGATCGGAATGCTTGGGGACGGCAAGTTTCGTCGTTCGAGGTGCCGCTTACGGTGCCGGTACTCGGGGACCGTCCTTTTCCCGCGGTATTCATTCGGGCACCCAGGATTCGGCGCATCGGGCTCGGGGTGACCGCATTGGCCAGCCTGGACGGTCAGGTGGTCATGGCGGAAGCCGGGCCGTATCTGGTCAGCGCGTTTCATCCCGAATTGACCGACGACACGCGTGTCCACGAATATTTCATCAACAAGGCGCGGAATTATTCGGCCATGCTCTCCTAATGATCCAGGGAGCTCGCGCACGCCGGTGCGGCGGGCTCTTTGTCTGCGATGGCGGCAGCGAAACGGAAAGGGCGGCGAGGCCCACACTGCCGCGAATCCGAACAGCTGGGCCGTTCGATGGGAGAGAGATTTTCGGCTGGGGGTTGTGAGCCAAGGCCGCCGTCCCTCATACTGTTCGCGAAAGCGATGGGCAATTAGAGGGTGGGAACGCGAGTTGGGATGCGAAAATGTTCGGCAGTTTGCCCTGCGAGACAGATACGAATGTGGGACGCGGCGAGCGGTAGATGACCCGCGGACCCATGGCGCGGAAAATGCGGGAGGATCGTAGATGTTGGATGTTCGGCGGATTCGCGAGCGCCCGGAGGAAGTCAAGGAGCGGTTGGCGATCAAAGGGGGGAGCTACCCGGTAGACCAGATTGTCGAGGTGGACCGAGAGCGAAGAAAGCGGTTGGTGGACCTAGAAAATCTTAAGGCACGGCGAAATCGCGTGTCGCAAGAAATCGCTTCCCACAAGCGAAATCGCGAAGACGCCGAAGAGAAAATCGCGGAGATGCGGCGCGTCGGCTCAGATATCCAAGCGCTGGAAGATCGCATCACGGAGATTAGTCAACACCTGCATGAGCTCTTGATGGAAACCCCTAATACGCCGCTGACCATGGTTCCAGCCGGTGCCGACGCCAATGACAACGTAGCCGTGTATCATTATGGCCAACCCACCACGTTCACTTTTGAGCCGATTGCCCATTGGATGCTGGGAGAGCGATTGGGGATCCTTGACTTTGAGCGGGCCCATAAACTGGCGGGGGCGCGGTTTTCTCTGTCCAAGGGCCTCGGCGCGCGACTTGCCCGCGCGTTGAGCAATTTCATGCTGGATCATGCGGCAGAGCGGGGATACGAAGAAGTTCTGCCGCCGTTTTTGGCTAATCGCGACGCCCTATTTGGCACCGGCCAGTTTCCCAAATTTGAGAACGACGTGTTTCGCGTGGAACCAGCCGAATTATTTTTGATTCCCACGGCCGAAGTGCCATTGACCAATATGCATCGCGGTGAGATTTTGGCGCAGACCGCGTTGCCGATAAAATACGTGGCCGCGACGTCCTGTTTTCGATTCGAGGCTGGCGCCGCAGGGCGCGATACACGGGGAATCATTCGCCAGCACCAGTTTGAAAAGGTGGAATTGGTGCAGTTCGTGCACCCCGAAATGTCGGAAGCAGCGACCGAGCAGATGCGTCGAGACGCGGAATCGGTGCTGGAGGATCTGGGCCTGCCATTTCGCACGATGCTCTTATGCGGCGGTGACATGGGCTTTACCCAAGCCCTGACCTACGATTTGGAAGTCTGGATGCCGAGCTACGGGCGCTATGTCGAAATCTCCTCGGTCAGCAACATGACGGATTACCAAGCGCGCCGAGCGGAGATTCGCTATCGTTCCCAAGGCTCACGTAAGACCGAGTTTGTCCACACCTTAAATGGAAGTGCACTGGCCATCGGTCGTACCTTGGCGGCGATCCTGGAGAATTTCCAGACCGCCGATGGCCATATTCGAGTTCCCGACGTCCTGGAACCCTACATGAAGACGGAGCGTATCTGAACAGCCCACACCGTCCACAGGATGTTCAGAAATCTATCCACAAGTTATGCACATCCTGTGGGTACATTTGATTGAAACTGTGAGAGTTCCTGCCGAAATCGACGCCACATGCGGTATCGCGGACCGGTGCGCGCCCACCGGCACCAAGGACTGTCGGGCACCCGATGGCGTTCCCCCAAGCGCCGTTCTCCATCGGAACGCAGTGTTTAGTTGTCCGGGGGTAAACATTCGGTGAACCCGGTAAGTGCGGAAAAGCTTTCCTCCGATAACGCATCGAATTTTGACACCCGAAGAAAGCGAACGCGGCTACTATTCTGCGGGGTGGGTCAAACCCTTTGGTCAGGCGGTGACCGCAGCTGTAAGGCGGGGGCCGAGGGGCCTCTTCGCCGTAGGATCGGCCCTCACTGAGCAGCTGAGGCGGCATTGACGACAGCCGGATCGGCGGAATGGGCCGGCGGCAGGAAAGCGGCCAGGTCCGCTTCCGAGAGCGGCTGGTGTCCATTGGCTGCATAGGCGGTGAGACAATTGGTCAAATAGGTCGCGGGGTCGTGGCCGTTTGTTGCGCCGTCGTGCACAGCGTCTACACCATCGCCGCTAAGTGGCCGCTCCACTCGGCCCCGCTCCCGTAGTAGTTTTTCCGCCCGACGACCGGCGTGCGGAGCAGGCGCTCACACGGAGCAGATCGCCGAAGACTTACGTCATCTATCGGCGGAGCAACTCGCTGAGCGCACGCTCGGCGGGGATCGGGGCGTCGCCAAGCCCCTCGTGACTTCCGACGGGAAGATCTTCGACCTCAAACCCGTGCAAAAGTCCCGGATAGCGAAGCGTCGCCGGCAACGGAAGCGATGGCAGCGCCGCGCAGCCCGGAGGAAGCAAGGATCCCGCAACCGCCACAAAGCCTATCAGAAAGCCGCGCGGTGTCAGCGGTACGAAAAGCACGTGCGACAAGATTATGCGCATCAAACGAGTCATCGCCTCACCGTCAAGACGTTCTATGATCTTTACGTCTTTGAGGATCTCAAAATCGCTAACATGACCCGGCGTCCGAAGGCGAAACGGGATGCCGCCGGGCGATTTCTGCGCAATGGCGCCCGCGCCAAAGCCGGGCTCAACCGGGCGATTTTAGCGTCCGCGTGGGGCGACGTGGTTGCCTTCACGCGCTATAAAGCCCTGCGTCAGGGAAAGTTGGTCATCACGGTTCCGCCCCAACACAGTTCGCAGGAATGCGCCGAGTGCGCCTTCACTTCCCCGGACAACCGCCGGTAGAAGGGAATCCCCAGGTTCACC
>JAJZZH010000014.1 GCA_021797675.1 Bacillota bacterium
AACGCGAATCCCAGCCCATTGGGCTGATTCTTCTGCGATCCCAGGGCCCCTCTAAACTAAGAGTACCCTGCAGATCTTGTGACAGGGATGTTAGTCGAAGTGATGGCAAATAGCATTAGCGCCAACAATATGGGTAAGGACTAGAGATCGGCGTGGAGGGTAAACCCACCGAGGGTACAGCGGAACACCAGTCCCTGCTTTGGACGGTTCTTAACCTCGACGTTGCCGCAATTCGGGCAACCCTGGGAGGTGTAATCCGCATCCACACGGACGGCTAACCCTCCTGCAATTGGTGACGTGTAGGCTACGAACGCAGCGAGTTCCGCCAAGGCCCACTTCGCTCGTTTACGGCGATTCTTCTTGCCTTGGGTTTTGGTGCGTTCACGGATATGCGTCAGGTCCTCCAGACCGATCAGGAAACCAGGCTCCACAATCGTTTTGGCAATTCGGTGGTTCACATCGGCCTTAAACCGTCTCTCTCGAAGGTGCAATGGGCGTAGCCGCCTCCTGGCACCCCGAGTGCCTTTTGACTGAAGACGTGAACGCACCCGCTGCAATGCCTCGCCCTGGTGACGAATGGCTCCTCCATGGAAGAATTGAGTCCTATTGCTTGGGGTAGTGGTCACCGCCAAGGACCGTTGTCCTAAATCCCCTCCCTTGATGCCCATGAGGGTTTCAGGGGTGGGATCAGGGGTTTCCCCCGCCAGGCTGACCCATAGGTAAAACTTTTTGGTCTTGGGATCACGCCAGAGCTTGGCCGCACCAAAGGTGACGCCACCGGAAGAACCGTTTTGGATCAGGTCCAGGGGTTGGTTGTACCCTTCATAACCGAGAACCCAAGGCCCCTTCAGGGGGGTGACGGATACCTGGCTGTCTGACTCGAATCGGTAATCCCGCTGATAGGTACAGGTGGTGGTGTTCGAGGTGAAGACCGGAGCTTTGTCCAAACCCTTGTACCGCTGCTTGGTATAGCCGCTCTTTCGGTGTGAGGCATTTTGCTTGACCTTGGTCCACAACCCTTGGTAGGTTGATGCCACCCGTCTCGATACGGAACCAGCGAGTTGGGACGGTAAGGCAAAACGCTCCCGCAGTGCTGGATAGACCAGTCTGTGGAGCTTAACTTGGTTGGACAGCTTGCCATGCTCAAAGGCCACTCGGCTGGTATAGTTGAAGGCGCTTTGATAGGCCATGGCAGTATCCAGAAGGCTTTGATCACTCTCGGATGTCGTATTCCGTTTGAGCTTGGCGGTCAGTGTTGTCTTCACAGAATTATTTTACTAAAACAATCCTGAGAATTCAATAGAAAGAGAGGTGAACCGCGCTTCCTCCTCGGCCTAAACGCCGAGGTTTCCGCGCCGTGAGGTCGGATGAATTGGTGTTGAGTCCCACGGTGAATGACCCCGGATTTCCCACAATCGATGGCCGCGCACGCGTCGTAAGAAACTCGGGTTTCTTGCGAAACCCGAGTGGGGAACCGGGAGCGCTCAGGAAAGGGCGGACCTCTCCCCGAGGATCAGGGCGACCCAGCGTTGACGCTCCCCCGGGGTAGTGGGAAACGGTTGGCAATGAAAGCGGATCGGATCGGCCCAATGCCAAAAGGCATAGGCCCGATGGAGCGCGTGGACCGCCTGGAACGCTGCCCGTTGCGGCACCTGCCCGTCGAGGAGGCGGTTCACGGCGACGTCTTGGAGAAAAACGGTCCAGGCGTCTAAATCCAGGTCGGCCCACGCGAACCGGGGCGACATCCAACTGGCCGCCCGGGCCAGCCATCGGGCGTCGGCTCGCACCTGCGTCTGCGAAGCGTCTTGCCACGCCGCACAGGTCAGATAAGCGAGGATGACCGAATCCAGAAAGCCCTCGGGATCCCGGACCAGGGCCCAGGGGCGGCGCGACAGCCGCTCGACGTGATAGGTCGGGGGCAGAGTTCTTCATCTTTTGTTGCAGGAACCGAGCGAATAATCGGACGGTTCTGAGTAAAGGAGGTCCGGGAGTTTGTTCATTTATTCGACCGGGAACCGTATGCGTTTCAATATTTACGGCACATGGTCAATCGCTGGTCCTATATGTTGTATTGCAGATGGTCGGGATTTGGATTTATGGACAGGCTCCTGGTTGAAACTATGCGGTTGACTTTCTAAAAGCTGGATCTCTAATATAAGGGTGGTTTGGCGGATAATTCGAACTGGCGATTATCGGGTACAGGCCAGCGACTGTTGGTCCGACCGAGAACAGGGAGGTACTCATGCGAGCTCTCGTATCGTTGGCGCACGGGCCGCGCCAAGTGGTGTTGCAGGAGCTGCCGACGCCGACCGACCCCGGTCCCGGCCAGGTCATCCTGCGCGTGCGAGCGGTGGGCGTATGCGGCAGCGACCTTCACGTCTATCACGGCACGGAGAGCTATCCCATGCGGTATCCCGTGGCGCTGGGGCACGAGATGACGGGCGAGGTCACGGCCGTGGGGCCGGGTGTCGATGATTTGCATCCTGGCGACCGCGTGGTCAGCGAGACGGCGTATGCGGTCTGCGGCCAGTGCCTGTTGTGTCGGCAGGGGTACTACAATCTCTGCCCCGAGCGCCTCGGCTTCGGTGCGCTGGTTCACGGCGGCATGGCGGACTTCGTCGTCACCCGGGCGGCCATTTGTCACCGGGTGCCGGATACCGTGGACGAGGTGGCCGCGGCGTTGACCGAGCCCACCAGCGTCGCTTTTCATGGCCTTACGGTGAACACGCGCATCATCCCCGGAGATACGGTGGTAGTGATTGGTCCGGGACCGGTGGGACTGATGGCGGTGCAAGTGGCCCGTCTCCTGTCCCCGCGCCACTTGGCGGTGCTAGGAACCGGGGCCGATGAGGCCCGGCTGCGGCTGGCGCTGACGTTCGGGGCGGATCGTGTCTACACCGACTCGCGGGAGGCGGTGAGTGACCTTAAGCGGGCGGGCTTTGGCCACGGCGCGGATGTGATCATTGATGCGGCGGGGGTAACGGCGACGCTGGCCCCGGCGCTGGAAATGGTGCGACCGGGAGGACAGATCACCAAAATCGGTTGGGGCCCCGAGGTGCCCACCTTCGGTCTTGACCCGCTGGTGGCCAAGGCGGTGCGCCTTCACGGCTCCTTCAGCCACAACTGGGAGACCTGGGAGCGCGTCTTGGCCTTAATGGCGCGGGGCGACTTGGATCCCGCCCGGATCGCCGTGACCTATCCCTTCGAAGCGTGGGAGAGGGGATTTCAGGCCATGGCCAGCCTTGAGATTGGAAAGGCGGTGTTGACGCTGTGAACGCGCAAGACCTCGATTTGCGCTGGCCCACCGTGCAGATTTCGCTGGACTTGCCCAGCTTGGACGAGGCGCTGCCGATGGCCGAGATTGCCCTCGAAGCCGGCGTCGATTGGCTGGAGGTGGGAACCCCGCTCATTTTGGGGGAGGGACTCCGAGCGGTGAGCACGCTGCGCACCCGCTATCCCGAGGTTCCCATTGTGGCCGACTTGAAGACGATGGACGGCGGCTACTTGGAAGCCGAAATGATGGCCAAGGCGGGCGCCACCTTCGTCGTGGTGATGGCGGTCAGTCATCCCGCCACCGTGGCCGAGGTGGTTCGCGCGGGCAGCGAATTTGGCGTGGGCGTAATGGGCGACGTGCTCGCCGCACCCGACCGGGTGGCGGCCGCCCGGGCCCTGGAAGCGGCCGGGGTCGACGTCGTCATCGCTCATTTGGGGTACGATGAGCGCCACCGCCAGGGCGGCAGTCCGCTGGATTTCCTGGGCGACATTGTGCATGCGGTGACCGTGCCGGTACAAGCGGTGGGCGGGCTGCAACTCGACGAGTTGCCGGCGCTGCCGGCCCTGGGAGCGCCGCTCGTGGTGGTCGGGGCCCCGTTGGCGATTGATAACCGGACATTTTCCCCAGCTTCCGAGCCGCGCCAACTCCGTGCCATCCTGGAAACGGTGGTGCAGAAGGTTAAGTTGGGCCGCCGGGTTACGGGTAAGGAGCCGTCATGAACCGCCCGCGGCTGGCTTGCTTTCCCAAGGGATATTTTGACGCCCTTTGCCGCAAGGAGCGTTCCCTCTATTCGTGGCTGGACGAGGCGGCCACCCTCCCCATTGCCGGCGTTGAGATGTATCCCGACTTCTATCCCTCGCCTAGTGCCCAAAGCGTGAGCGTGGTCTACCGCTATGCGGCAGATCGGGGGCTCGCGGTGCCCATGCTCTGTACGTCACCCGATTTTACCCATCCCGACCCTGAATTTCGCCGCCGCCAGGTGATATGGATGCAGGAATGGATTCGCCGCATGGCGGACGCCCCCAGCCCCGACGGATTTCGCTCGTGCCGGGTGCTGTCCGGGCAACGGAGGCCCGGGGTGGGCACGGAGCAGGGGATCCAGTGGACGTGCGAAGCCATCGAGGCGATCTTGCCCACGGCCGAGCGGCACCGGGTGTATTTGGTGATGGAGAACCACTATAAGGACGGGCAGTGGGAGTATCCGGAGTTTGCCCAAAGCCTCGACCGCTTTGCCGCCATCGTAGAACGCATCGACTCGCCGTGGTTCGGGGTGAATTTTGATCCCTCCAACGCGCTGGTGGCGGGGAACGATCCGGTGGCCGTGTTGCGTCGGTTCCAAGACCGTGTCCTTACTCTGCACGCGAGCGACCGGCATCTGAAACCGGGCTATGACCTGGCTCAGTTGGCGGCCTTTGAGGGCCAGGGTTATCCGGAAGCGTTGGAGCACGGCGTCATCGGCGAGGGCCTGATCGACTACCAGGCCATCTTCGCGATTTTGCAAAGCCGGGGCTTTCACCACTGGATCTCGATTGAGGACGGCGTCGGCGGACCGATCGACCTGCAAAAGTCCGCCGCGTTTTTGCAGCGGATGCTGAACCGCTTTTTTCCCGCTGTCCCTTGAGCCCGAGGCTGCCCGCTCAGGGCTCGTCGCAGGTCGCTCCGGGGTCTGACCAACGGGGGAAGCAGCACGTAATCCCCGTCGCGCCTCGTTGGCTAAACCGATCGAGGGTAAAGGGCAAGGTGGCAACGAGACGCCCGGGCGTCGATATCGAGAGTGAGGAACGGGTCTATGCAAATTGCCATGTCGAGTTTGTTATTTAGTCAACAGCCCCTGCCTGACGCCTTAGCCGAACTGGCCCGGCTGGGGATGACCCACGTAGACGTTGGTGCCTTGCAGGGATGGTGTCACCTGCAACCGTCCGATCTCCTGCAAGACGCCGGCCGGGAAACCGCGGCACTGCGCCGCGGGTTAGACGCCACCGGATTGACGCCGGTGGCCTTGAACGGCGGCCTGCGCGCTCCGGAGATGGACCAGTGGCGGGCTTTGGTGGCCCTGGCGCGGGAGTTTGCGATTCCGGTGATCACCTTGCCGCCCCGGCCGAAAGGGACTGACCTCGGCCAGGAAATCGACCGCTTGCGAAGCTTGGTGAGCGTGGCCGACGCGGGTGGGGTGCGACTTGGCATCGAAACCCACATCGGGACGCTGACCGAAGATCCCAAGACTGCGCTTCAACTGGTCCAGGCGGTGGCCGGCCTCGGGCTGACGCTCGATGTAAGCCATTACTATTGCAACGGATGGGAAAAGGCTGCAGAAGCCTTGATCCCCTTCGTCTTTCACGTACACCTGCGCGACTGCGGGCGGGGAGCGGAAAACATTCAAGCGCTGATGGGCGAAGGGGTGGTCGATTTCGCTCACTGGTTTCGCTTGCTGCAGCACAACGGATACCGCGGTGCGCTAACCGTGGAATATATCGATCTGGCCGGGGTGGACTTCGATGTCGTCGCCTCGGCGGTAGCCTGTTACCGCCGTTGCCAGGCTCTGAATGCGGGGATCACGGAGTCAAGGCGGTCTGACTAGAGTCAGAGGCTCGCTAGCGCGGCCTGGTTCGTGGTCGCAAGGTGCCCGAAGGCCTATGCTGATGGCAGCTTGCACCGACGGCTGCTGTTTCCCTGCCCGCCATACCTGGTGGGTTCATGGGCCATTGCGGCCATTCAGAGGAGAGGAGGCGTGCGTGGTTTCTCCTCGGAGTTTGTCCATTTATCGGACCGGGAACCGTACCCATTTCAATATTTATGGCGCATGGTCAATCGCTGGTCCTAGATGTTGTATTGCAGATGGTCGGGATTGGGATTGATGGACAGGCTCCTCGGACGTAACGCCGAGGTTGCGATCACGCCAAAATGGGATGAAACCACTTCGGGTAGGCGTCATTGGGTGCGGGGGAGCGGGCCGTAATCACGCCGTCGGCTATTCCCGCGTGGAAGGGGTGCAAATCGTCGGACTGGCCGATGTCGATCGCGGTCGCGCCGAGACCTTGGGACGCGAGATGGGCGCGCCGGCATTTTCGTCGTTTGAGGCCATGATTACGGCCGCCCGGCCGGATGCGGTATCGGTGTGCACCCCCGAATACCATCATGTAGCCCCGTCGCTCTATGCTCTCAATCAGGGCTGCCATGTCCTCTGTGAAAAGATCATGGCCCCCGATTTGGCGTCGGGCAAGCAAATGGTGCGCCGAGCGGCCGATCGCGGGCTCAAGCTCGGCGTCAACTACAACTACCGCTACATCGACTCCGTGCTTGCGCTGCAGCGATTGCTGGCCGAAGAGTCATTCGGGGCGTTGCGCACGGTTCAGTTCAATGTCCACGCCTACTGCCATCACCATGCGCTGGACCTGATCCGATTCTTGTTTGGAGAGTTTGAGCAAGTGACCGCGGTCTTAACCGAAGATCCGGCGGAACGCCATTTTGCCTGGAACGACGCCGACGCCATGCTCTATATTCCCTCGATCAACGCCTGTACGGTGATTCGCATCGGACAGCTGGTGATCTCGCTGGTGGCCAGCCACCGCTCCTTCAGTTATCCCCTGATCGAATGCATGGTCTATGGCACCGCGGGCCGCGCGAAAATCTCCGACATGCGGGTTTCGGCGATGAATGGCGACCTGATGATTCAGCATGAAGACCGCATCGAGCGAACACCCATGGCCCCGGTGAGCCTGGACGAACTCTTCTATCGATCGATCGCCGGTTGGGTGGCTGCCCTCCGGGGACAAACCTCGCTGGCTGCCACGGGGGACGACGGGCTCCGGACCATGCAGATTGAGGCGGCCATCTCCCGATCCTCGTCGGAGGGTTCGGCGATCCAGGTGAGCGCCGTCGACTAAGGCCGCCGGCGATGAACGTGAGTAGCCGGCTAAGGGCTTGAACCTAGGCAGCCTCCGCGCTCCAGAAGGGCTGCCATTTTGCCGTGCGCACGGTGCGTTATCGACCCTGCCGCCTGAGCCTGGATAATCCCCGGGGAGTGCTCTCCGAATTGGTGGAACCGGAGCGGGTGAAATCAAAGAACATTTATCTTATTTTCCCATTAATTTTAACGAACAACGAACCGAGACAGCAGGATTATCAATGGATCATATTGAACCCATTAAATGCTTAATTGTCAGAATTAAGCAAGATAAAGGAGTGGGGCCGGTGACCTGGTCGGCAACGGATTTCTCACCCGTCGATGCGGTGCAAATCGTCAGCCTATTGCGCAGTTATTCCGGCCTTTCGCGGGCGGAACTGGCTGCTTTGATGCATGCCACGCCAGCGACCATCACGCACCAGGTGCGAGGATTGATTGATGGGGGCTGGGTGCAAGAGGCCGGTGTGCGCCGGTCGTTGGGGGGACGGCCGCGCGTTGGACTGTGTCTCAACGACCAGGCGGCGTTTGCCGTGGCGGTCGAGGTTGGCCTGACTACGGTGGTCATCGCGGCGGTCGACTTTGGCGGCCACATCGTGGCCGCCCGACGAATTCCGGAGTCCGTCGCCGCCATCACCCAAGGCATTACGGTGATCGCGGCGGCCATCCGCGAAGTGGTCGAGGAAGTCGATGCTCCCCCCGAGAAGTGGGCGGGATTAGGGCTGGCGATTCCCGGCATCTGGGATATGAGCAGCCAAAGCGTGGCCTTTGCACCCAACTTGGTGCAATGGACCGGGATAAACCTGGTTGAGCTCTTGCGCCGCACGGTCGGACTGGACCCGGTGGTGGTCGAAAACGACGCGGATGCATCGGCCCTGGGCGAACTCTGGTTCGGCGCGGGCCGGGAGCTCCAGGATCTCCTGTTTGTGCTGTGCGACGTAGGCATCGGCTCAGGCATCATCATTCAACGCCGGCTCGTACGCGGCCAAGACAACACGGTGGGAGAAATCGGCCATCTGGTGGTGGAACACGCCCGCGATCTGCCCGCGTGCGGATGCGGACACGTTGGATGTCTGGAATCGGTGGCGTCCCTGGCCGCGCTGCAGCGGTATGTGGCCCACGGCATGGTCGAGGCGGAGGCCTTGAAGACGATTGCTGGATACCTGGGCATGGCCCTTGCCGGTGTCGTTAACCTCCTTGGCCCGCAAACGACCATCTTGGGTGGGGCGCTGTTTGACCGCCATCCGGTGCTGTGGCCGTTGCTGGTGCAAGATACCCGGAGCCGAGTGTTGACCCATTTGTTGCACCGGACCCAGTTCATCTTGTCGCCCTTGGGCGATCAGGCGGCTCTGCTCGGATTGGCGGGATTGATTTTCGGCCGGCGGCTGTCCCCGGAAACGGGTCCCCGGTTGTCGGCGGCTCCGCGCAGGTTGACCGGAAACACGAAGCCGCTGGACTTCTAAACGTAGTGAACGGGACTTCTGACCTTATTGAAATGGAGGAATTCGCATGCGTCTCCCCGTATCGAAAGTCTGGGTGGGATTGTCGAGCGCCGGACTGTTGTCGGCGCTCTTGGCGACAGGCTTCACCTCGGGTGTGCACCGGCAACCCGTGGTCAAGCCCAAGCCGGTGACCTTGAGCGTGCTCTATATGAATCAGGCCGGTTATACGACCAGCGTCTTGACGCAGATGGGCAAGACCTTCCATCACCTGCATCCAAACGTCACGGTCAAATTCACCTTTCTTCCGTATCCACAGATGCATAGCGCCATCTTGACGTCGTCGGCGGCGCCTACCGCCCAGTACGACGTCGTGCTGTCCGATCTGATCTGGACGGCTGAGTTCGCCGACAAAGGCTATACGATTCCCTTGAACGCCTATATTCATCGTTATATCAAGAATCCGGGCGGCATTCCGCAGTCGATTTGGAATGGCTTTCTCATTCACGGCAAGATTATGGCGATGCCCTTCCTGGCCAACTTCCAAAACTTCTACTACAACAAAAAACTATTGAAAGAGGCCGGGTTTCGGTCGGGCCCAAGGACGATGGCCCAGTGGCTCCATCAGATGGAAGTTCTGAAAGCGAAGCACATTCTGCGCTACCCCTACGAGGATTCGTGGAAACAAGCGGAGGGGTTGGTCTGCGACTACGTGCGCACGGCAGGGGAATTCGGCAACGGCAACCTCTTCACGCCGCAAGGTAAGCCAATCATGAACCGGGGTCCTGCCTTGAAGGCCTTGCAATGGATGCATATGCTCTATGCGAAGGGATTGATTAACCCCAATTCGCTCACCGCGGACGAGCCGACCGCCGCCGACGCCTTTGCGGCCGGTCAGGTGGCCTTCAATACCAACTGGACTTTTGTCACCGGCATCATGAACACCCCCTCGGAGTCCAAGATCGTCGGCCAGGGCGTGGTTGCGCCCTTCCCGGTGGTACCGGGGACGAACACCCGCACCCACTCGGCGACGATTTCCGGCTACCAGGGGCTGGCGATTCCCGCCAATGTTCCCAAGGCGCTCAAGCCGTGGGCGTGGAAGTGGATTCAGTTTGCCACCTCGGCCACGGTGCAGGCGCGCCACCTGCGCAGTCAATGGCCGGTCTGGACCTCCGTCGCCAGCTCGGCAGCCGAGGCCAAGCTCAACCCCTCGTACAAGGTGTACGAGCAAAACCTGAACGCGGCCTACAATCGGCCCAAGGTGGCCAATTACCTGACGGTGAGCGCGATCATCCAACAATACGTTCACGAAGCGATTGCCGGTACGCTGCCCGTCAAGCAAGCCGCCAACGAGATGGTGCATCAAATTGAGGCACTGCACCCATAATCCGTTGCCTGGAAGCCAAGGAGCCGCTCGGCTCCTTGGCTTCCTCTTCAGGGAGGATTTGACATGGCTGTCGAACGCGTCGCTTCGCTCGGTCGACCCAAGCTCGGCCACCGTATCTTTCGCGCTCTATCCGGCGAGTATTTTTGGTTTTATTTGCTGCTCCTGCCGTCGGTCGTGATTTTGCTCGGCGTGGTCATCATTCCCATGCTGTACGCCTTAAAGATGAGTCTCGGCAATACCAGCGTCGTAGTGATTGGTGGCCATGGATCGGTGCAGAGTACCTTTGTGGGCCTGGCTAATTATGTGGCCCTGATGCAAAACCCGGCCTTTTGGCAAGCGCTTCGGGAGACCCTCTATTTTTGGGTGGTCTCCATCGGCCTTGAGCTGACGGTCGGGATTGGCATGGCCCTCGTGTTGAATCAAAAGTTTTGGGGCCAGAAAGTGGTGCGCGTGCTGGTGTTCATTCCCTGGGCGGTGCCCACCGTGGTCAACGCCATGCTCTGGGGCATGATCTTGAATGGCAATGATTACGGAGTCCTGAACGACCTGCTGCTCAGGCTGCATTGGATTCGCACCCCCGTCGTCTGGTTGACGCCAACCCCCGTCTTTCAGGGGGTGCCGTGGCTGTCGCACAGTTTGGGCGCACTCGGTTCCAATCTGGCCATGAATGCGATTATTGTGGGCGATGAATGGAAGACGTTGCCGATTGTGGCAATCTTGGTCCTCGCCGGGTTGCAAATGGTGCCGGCGGAATATTACGAGGCGGCCCGGGTTGAAGGCGCTTCCTGGGTAAGCCAGTTTTTCCGTATCACGCTGCCGCTGGTGGGCCCCATATTGACGGTGGTCCTGATTTTGCGCACGATGCAGCTCTTGCGGGCGTTCACCCTGGTCTATACGCTCGAAGGCTACGGGCTGCCCTTGCTCTCGATTTCCGCCTACCAGCAAGCCTTCTCCTTCGGTGCCTTCGGACCGGGGTCGGCCACGGCTTTCATTATCGGAATGATTGCCCTGGTGATCGCGTACTTCTATATTAAGCGCCTCTATCGGGAGGTGTTGTGATGATTGCACGCCCGCGCCGCGGGCGCTGGGGGCGACTCGGGCTTTATGCGCTCGTCATCCTGATGTTGGCGTGGACCTTGGCCCCGATCTATTTCTTGCTGATAACCAGCCTGAAGGCCTACGTCGGCACCATCTCCTTCCCCTTGTCCTGGCTGCCCAGACCGTTTACCTGGCACAACTATGCCATGATGTTTTCCCAATATAGCGTGAACAGCGTCAGTTACCGATTTCTGCATGCGCTCAGAAATTCCCTGATTGCCTCCACGGCTACCACCCTGGCCAACTTGATCTTCGGCTCCGCGGCTGCCTACGTGCTGGCCCGGGCCCGGATCCGAGGCAAAAACGCGATTACCATGGCATTTTTGGCCTCCAATCTGTTGCCCACGGTGGCGCTGATCATCCCCTTTTATGTGCTCACGGTAACCTATCTCAGTGCCTTGCATCTCTACGACACCAACCTCTTGCTGATCATTTTGTATACGTCGTTTTCGCTGGGCCTGGTGATTTGGATCATGCGCGGTTACTTTGAATCGTTGCCCGTCGACCTAGAGGAATCGGCCCGGGTGGACGGTGCCACCCGGATCAGTGCGCTGCTGCGCATCATCATGCCGCTCTCCACCCCCGGTCTGCTGGCCACGGGATTGCTGACATTTTTGACCGCGTGGGACAATTTCATCCTGCCATTGGTGCTGGGGCCGGATCCCAGCGCCTATAACCTGCCCTTTTTCATCTATTCGCTCAACGGACAGTACTTGCATATGAATAATCAAATCGCCGCCGGCGGGGTCTTGGCGGCCGTGCCGCCGGTGCTCATCGTGGTGTTCTTTGGCCGCTATATCGTCAGCGGCTTAACCGCAGGCGGCGTCAAGGGATAAGGCGGGGGGCCGAGGACCGGCATCCGGAGCTACGACAGCCACGAGACCTGTTGCGGCCCTAACCATGCGGCCGGGGTGATGACCGTCAGCGAAGGGTAGCGCCCGGAGACTTTGGGGTACCGGTCAGGTTTGACGGTGACCAGGAAGCGGGCGTTCAGCCGCAGTGCGGTGGCCACGGCGACGGCGGCGGAGTCAGGCAAGCCGGTCTGATCCCGCACCTCGGCCGTGCTGGCTAAGATGCCGACGTCCAGCGACCGCGTGAGGGGAACGCCCCGCTCCAGCCAAGTCCGCGCGCTGGCGTCGGAGAGGACCGCGAGCCACGCTGTGGCCGGTACCGCTGCCTGCCAGGGGCCGTCCGACCCGGTCACGATCCGGAGGGCGGCTTGGTGTTGTGCGTGCTCGGCCGTCGTGGCCGCCGTGAGCACGGTTTCATCGAGAACGATCCACGGCGATTGATCCATGTTCAGCCCTCCTGGGGCCCGTCAGCGACGGCGTTGGGGGAGGCCGATTCCCTAGGAAAGGGCCCGATGGTGTGCAGCATCAGGCGGGAAAGCGTGGTGCGGCGGCGGTCTACCCATACGGCCATGCCTTCCGCGAAGACGCGTTGTCCCAAGACCTGCAATAAAGCGGGCAAGAGATCGGGGGCAAATTCACAAGGAATGCGCTGGCCGGTACCGTCTGCATAGAGCGCCGCCGCCCATTGGTAATGGAGGTTGACCATTTCGAGCCGCCCGGTCAGGCCCAGGAGTTCCTTGGCCAAGGGCGGTCGATGGGTGCGAAGAAACTCGGCGGCCGCTCCGCTGACCTCGGTGGAGCGGTCTTCCCAGGCCATCCGCCAGCGCCAGGAACGGTGGGCCGCGTGTCCCAGCCACGTCTGCAGGCGTTCGAGCACTTCGGCGTTCCACGGCGGCACGCCGGTTCCGCGTTCCAGTCCCTCAAGCGCATCAATCATTCCCAGCACGGTTGTCACCGTTTCCGGCAAGGGGGGCACCGGGGTGACGTTCACCTCGACGGGATCGACACCAAGGGCAACCACGTGCCATTGCACCCGGTCCGCATCTCCGTCTGGCCGCGTATACGCCGCATACGCGGCGTGCAAAGCATATTCCAGCAATGTGATGCCTTCGCCGAACGCCCGTAGCGTGATCGGACGATCGGCCGTGCCGAATACCTGCAAACGTAGCATTGGCTCACCTCATGCGCCGACGAGGTCTTCAACGCTGGCACCGTCTGCGCCGGTGCGCAAGCCTGGCGTTAGCGTTGCTGTGGCGTCGGTCGGTTCAATTTCGATGCTGGCATCGTGTCCATAACCGTCTTGAGGCTATTATATCAGGGCCGGGGAGCGCGCGGACCGTGCGCCATCGTGCGACGGTTCCATGGGGCAGAGGCAGCTCGCGCGCCAAACGAGGATCTTGACCGCATGTTGACGCGGTAGGATGCGGCGACCCGGAGTCCTTGGCAG
Organism: Bacillota bacterium; assembly: GCA_021797675.1. GTDB lineage: Bacteria > Bacillota > Sulfobacillia > Sulfobacillales > Sulfobacillaceae > JAJZXC01. The sequence goes on from JAJZZH010000014.1 coordinate 13,398, forward strand.
GCTCATGGCATTTTAAGGGCCTTGCTCGGACCGAGCGGGATCGGAGTGGTCTCGAGAGAGCTGAAGCGAAATCTCTGGCTGGCGATGCGCAGGACGGCGGAGATCCGCGTCAACCACCTTTCGTTCTCCAGTCCCCGTGACCCATAGAACAGGTTGAGACTGCCTCGCGCCCATGGGGATATTTTGGATTGTGCGGCCCAAAATCGCCCAGCCAGCGGCCGACATCTTCCAACCGAGGGCGGCCGTTGCCCAGATCACCAATTTGGGGCAAAAATCGTGGAGGTGCACGATCGAGAGGGGCGGCAATCCGAGCCCGCGGTCGCGGAACGGTCATCGGCCCGTGGCAAAGCATAGCAGGGGAGGCCTGCCGGGAAGATTGCCTCGGAGCAAGGGTCGTGCCCCAACGGATCACGCATCGCCGCCTGTCCTCCAGGGCACGTCAAAGCCTGCTTGCGGCGGAGCCCGCCCGGGTGGCTGGCGGACTGGGCGGTGGCGAGGCCCTGGAGGTTTACTCCAGGGCCTCGTGACCCACGAAGCAGCAGGCACCGGGGCTTTCTCAGCATCCCCCCCCTTGAGCGCGAGATTCGTCGCTTGCCGTTGCCCATACCCGATTGCGCTGGGTTGCGCTATGGTTAAAGCACCATTGCTCTGTGCCTCAAAGGGGGATGTCATGTACGCTCAGCGGGAAAGGGGTCGCCGTGTTTTCCGGGCATCCTGGGGATTTCCTCGGAGAGTCGGAGGCGGGTTTTGCCGCGGCCTCAAGGCGAAAGCCGTGTTCCTTCGCTTTGTCCGCCGCGCATGCCATGGAGGAGACCAGGCTTTGTCCTTGCCCCTTCCGGGGTTGCGGGGAATTGCCTTCCGCGCCGGGGCACTCGGCAGGTTCAGGCACAGCGCCGAAGACTCCCGATGCTCAGCCGGTTTTAGCGCCCGCCGGATTCCTCGGAGGAAGCGGGCGGCGCGAAGCAAATACCTGCCGCCTCGATGCGGATACCGGCGCTGCTCTGCCTGGGCCGAGCTTGTTATCGGTGCGGTGGCGTGGTTCGGATTGCTTACCCCCGTCCCCGCGTCCACGATCCTCGGGGGTATCCGTGCGCAGCACGCCTCCCAGGTTCGTGGCGTGACCCCGTTTGTCGTCTACTATGGCTGGATCCCGTGGCAAAGGGCGCGGTTTGCTCGTCTGGCCGCGGAGATCGGTGCCTACCCCGTGGTGATCTTGGGGAGCGGCGACGAGTGGCGCAGCGGGGGAGATCTCGGAGCCGCCAAGCGGCTGATCCGGGTGGATCGTGCGAGCCAATTTTACGGCTATATCAATCTGGGGGTGACGGGCGGGCAACCTGGGCATTCTTTCGCCGATCTGCGGCGCGCTCTCGTCGCTTGGAAGCGTATGGGCACCGTGGGGGTGCTGCTGGATTGCGCCGGTCCCGATTATGGCGTCTCGCGAACTCGCTTGGCCCGTGCCGTGAGACTCGGTCATGCGTTCGGACTCCGCCTTTTGGTGAACGCGTGGAATCCAGCGGCAGTGGTGGGCGTGGGACTCCGCAGGACCGACGCGTGGCTGGCGGAGAATTGGGCGGTGGCCCAAGGACGACCATATCCGGCAATCGAGGAAAACCTTGCCGGATTGCGAGCGGTTGAACGCGCAGGCATACCCGTCTGGATGACGGCGACAGGAAGTCGTCCCCCCTCGCGCACCGACGTCTTTCCGTGGGTTGCGGCAACTCGGTCACGCGTGAACGGAGTCGCCATCGCCGTCTCCGGGCCCGACTATTCAAGCCGGTCGAATGCGGTCGTGCCAGCGGCATGGATCCGGCAAGCCATCCTGGCCACCCAGGGCGCTCAATCACCGCAGCGCCGGGCGGCGTCGCCCGCATTGGCTAAGCGGGCGAGTCGCGCCCTAAGGCCGGAGGACGGCGACTTTCGCTTCCCGTGGGATATGCGTAGACGTCCCCCGCGTGGAGGTATCTGAGGTGAGACGCCGAAAGATCTGGCGTATCGCCACGGCGTTGACCCGAACGTATCCGATCATGATCCAAGGCCTCGCCTTGGTTTGTCCGTATGCCCACAGGACCGGTTCACCCGTGCCGAGGCGAGCACAGTGCGCAGAACGTGGATCCTCACCAAACGTTCACCGGGGATGACCGGGTCACCCCCCCCCCCAGGCCTTGGCCGGCCCAAGGCGTTTCGAGGTCTTTGTTTGGGGGAGACGAGCAGCCGCCGAGCGAACAGGAGCGCAAGTTCGGGGAGCAGGCCGGGTCGGATACCGCGGACCCCCCGACCGCCTTGTGCGCGCCGGGCCAAATGGCCGCTTAACGTTGGGTCGATTGCGGTCGTGCAACAGGAATTAGTTTATTGACAAGACAGAGAACAGACGATATACTCAAACTCGTCCAACA
>JAJZZH010000181.1 GCA_021797675.1 Bacillota bacterium
TTCGGCTTTCAGACGGGCGATACGGTCAAAGCGGTGGTCCCCCGGGGCAAGTACACCGGAACCCATACGGGGCGTGTCTTGGTGCGAGCATCCGGCTCGTTTGACATTTCCGCCGAAGGACAGCGGATTGCTCAGGGCATTGCGTACAAACATTGTCGCATTCTGCAACGAAACGGAGGATGGCACCATGAGCAAAAACCCATTTCCGCCTAACGGCGGAAACCCGCTTTCCTCCCCACGGCTAAAGCCGGGGGCTTCTCGCGGGCATTCGGTGAGGATTAGCGATGTCCGCGCAACCACCGTCAGTGTCCCTCTCCAAGCGCCCCTGCGGCATAGCAACGGTGCTCACTGGGGACGATTCGTGCGTACGTTGGTGGAGGTGGTTACCGATGACGGTTGGGTCGGCTTGGGAGAAATGGGGGGCGGCGGGGAGAGCGCGGAAGCGGCTATCCGAGCCCTGAAACCCTATCTGCTGGGCCATGACCCAATGGACCAGGAGGCGTTGCGGTTTAAATTGGCCAATCCAACAGCTAGCCTGTACAACAACCGACTTCAACTGTTGGCGGCGATCGAGTTTGCCTGCCTCGATATCGCCGGCAAGCGCCTGGGCTGCCCGGTGTATCAGTTGCTGGGAGGAAAACTTCGTGACCGGGTGCCGTTTGCCAGCTATCTTTTCTTCCGATTTCCCGGTCCGGAGGGGGACGGCGAGGTGCGGACGATCAATCAACTCGTCGATCATGCTTGGCAGCTTAAGCGTGAATTTGGCTTTGCTACCCACAAGCTGAAAGGCGGCGTTTACCCGCCCGACTATGAATTGGAATGCTATCGCGCATTGGCCGCGGCTTTGCCCGGCGACCGGCTGCGCCTGGACGCCAACGCGGCGTGGAGCCTGGCAGAAAGTCTGAGGGTTGCGGAGGGGATCACGGGACTTGCCAATGACTATCTCGAGGACCCGATTTGGGGATTAAACGGTATGCGCCAGGTGCGGGAACGGTCGGCCGTCCTGCTCGCCACCAACACGGTGGTGGTCAATTTTGAGCAGTTGGTGGCCAACTTGCGCGACCCCGCGGTAGACGTCGTCTTGTTGGACACGACGTTTTGGGGAGGTATTCGGGCCTGTGCCAAGGCAGCGGCGATTGCCGATGCATTTCAGCTCTCGGTGGGCGTGCATTCGTCGGGAGAGCTGGGAGTGCAGATGGCCACCATGCTGCACTTGGGAGCGATTATTCCCAATTTGACGTTCGCGGCCCATGCCCATTATCATCACCTGCGCGATGATGTTATCGTGGGGGGGAAGCTGCGCTATCAGGATGGGACGATGGCGGTGCCGTCGGGACCCGGCCTTGGCGTCTCGCTGGATGCGGACCGGGTCGGTTATTATGCCGAGTGTTTTCGCGAACTGGGAGGCTACCCGTATGACCGGGACCCCAGCCGGGACGGCTGGTATCCGTTGGTGCCCAACCAGTCCTGGGCCAATCCTGAGGACGCGGCCGCGCCCGATATGCCTTGGCGACCGGCCAAGGGAGGCGTCTGATGACTCCGCTAGCCGTCGTTACCGGGGCGGCCAAAGGCATTGGACGGGCCACGGTGGCCGAACTGGCTCGGCGAGGCATGGCGGTTTCCGCCTGGGACGTTGATGGGGCGGGGCTGACGGCTTTAGTGCAAGAGGCCGACGCTCGAGGATGGCAAGTGCGTGACGAAGTCCTTGACGTGAGTGATGAAGCCGCGGTCATCGAGGCCGCTCACCACACCCAGGAGACCATGGGACTAGTTCGGTATCTCTTCAATAGTGCGGGGATTCAAACCTATGGCACCGTGCTTGACACAGACGGTGAAGAGTTTTCGCGCACCATGCAGGTTAATCTCTTCAGCCAGTTTTTTGTCGCCAAACACGTGGTGCCGATGATGATTGCCGCAGGAGCCGGGGCGGTGGTCAACATGACGTCAGCCCAGGCGTTTCAGTGTCAAGAGCGCGTCTTGGCCTACGCTGCGTCGAAAGGGGCCGTGTTGAGCATGACCAAGTCCATGGCCCTCGACTTGGCCCCTCACGGTATTCGGGTGAACGCCATTGCCCCTGGCTCAATTGATACGCCGATGTTGCGCTGGGCCGCTGGCCGATTTTCTCCCCAAGATCCCGACGCTGCGGTGGCCGCCTGGGGCAAACTCCATCCCTTGGGGCGGGTAGGCACGCCCGAGGAGGTGGCAGCCTTGGTTGCGTTCCTGCTTACCGAGGCGACCTTTATGACGGGGGCGATAGTGCCCATCGACGGCGGACTGACGACGCGCTTGATGTCATAGACCCCACGGCTAAGGCTGGCCGAGGCCGGGGGTCTCAGCCAGAGCTATCACCAGCCTTAGCCGACGCGACCTTGGGGGCGAGCGCCTCCGTTCCTTCGCGCAGACCCCGGAATGTTTCTCCAGTTCCCGGCGCTCTGCTCCTCGGCTAAACGCAAGCTCGGAGTAGGGCGAGCTGTGCGGAGGGAAGTAGCGACCCGTTGGAATCCTGGGTGAGGAGAGCGATTCGCAAGAGTCCGTTACCAGCCCCTTACGGGGCTCGGACAGGAGAGGGCGGATGATGGTTTTTGCCTTAGACGCTCACCAGAAACCCTTAAGGCCTTGCCCCGAAAAGCGCGCCCGCCAGCTGCTCGAACGCGGTCGGGCCGTGGTGCACCGGCAATTCCCGTTGGCTATTCGTCTGAACGGTCGCACGGCGGGTCCGCATTTCAAGACCTCCGCCTCAAACTAGATCCCGGCAGCAAGAGCACCGGCATGGCCATCATCCTGGACGGCCAAATCGGTGCCCAGGGGGATCTCTTCGGCGAACTCGTGCACCAACCCCACATTAGACGGCGGCTCCAAGCTCGTGCGCATCGACGCTGAGGCCGGCGTTGTCGCCACCCCCGGTATCGCCCTGGCCCAGTTTGCCAACGGCCGACGTGCGAAGGTCTGGCTCCCGCCATCCTTGACCGCACGGGTCGACCCGACGCTCCATGCGTCCAAGATCGACCGCTTGGCCCCGATTACGGCGCTGAGCGTGGAGCACGTGGCGTTTGATACCCAAAAATCCGTCCCCCGGAGATCGCTGGGGTGGAATACCCGCAGGGCACCTTGCTCGGCTACGAAGTTCGGGTCTCGTCCGTGCAATAAAAGTAAAGACGCCCGGGCGCTGGAGGGGTTTTTTACCCAGGACCGCGGCCGACGGCACCGGGCGGCCCGCAATGCCAAGGCCTGTGCCGCCAGGGATCCCGGCAAGCTGATGGACCGGGCGCGATGGGAAACCGACCGGTTCGACGGTGTTCAGCAGCAACGCAAAACCCCGCTGCGCGACGCGGCCGCGACGAACGCCACCCGCTGGCGGCTGTACGACCGATGGAAGACCACCGGACTTCCGGTTGAAACCGGATCCGACGGATGCGCGACAATGCAGCGGATTGCCCGCTGCTTGCCCAAGGAGCACTACGAGATGCCCTGTGGGTCGGGGAGAGCTCCCGGAACGGTTTACCGCCCTACCGGCCATCGTGCAGGTGAGGCTGACCAAGGGGCGAGGGATCAACAAATGGGATCACTCACGGCTGACCCCGGTGAGATTTCAGGGCCGACCGCGCGACGATCGAAAAAAACTCGCGCGGCGACCGTATTTCCTGCAGGAGTCGCTGAAGCGTTGGCGAAGCTTAAGATTGGCTGAACTTTATTGATGAATCGGTCAGCATGGCAAAATCGTGACCTCACGAGGAGGACTTCAAGATGAAACCAAAGTGGCGCCTGCTGTTGGCAATGACGGCGATTGCCAACGCCCTGTTGATGGCGGGAAGCTCGCCGCTGACCTTGGCACATTCCGCGCCGACGACTAAGGCCGCCGCCGCGACCCAGCACAAGGGAGGCGGCAAGAAGCCCGTCAAGGCCAAGAAGATCGCCAAAGCCAAGAAAAAGACGACGAAGGCTAAGCTTCGGCAGGTTGGCAAGGCTGCTAAGCACGCCAAATCCACCAAGAAGCAGGGCAAGCATCTGAAACTGCGGAAAAAGTTAAAGCCACAGCGCAAGGCCAAAAAGACCGTCAAGCGACCGAAGGTCAGCCATCACGCTAAGCTCAAGGTGGTCAGCAAGAAGAAGATCGGAACAAAAGCGAAGCATCAGGGGGGTAACCATAAAAAGTAAGCACAGACAATAAACGGTGGGAACAGGGGATCGTGGGCACGGCGCCTCGGCCCCTGCCCCTTGCCCCAGGGCAAGATCGGGCCGGGGGCAAGGGCCTCCGTAGGCATCGGCAAGCACTGAACGTTTTCGCACAGCGCTGCTCTGTGCGCACGGGATGGCCTTGGCTGCCCTTCCGGCCAGCTAATCCCGCACCTTGAACCTGGCTTTCCATGCGGCTACCACAGTTCATGGATCAGCCCTGCGTTTGGTGACGGGAACCACTTTCAATGGACCGCAGCCGGCGCCCTGGACCAGATCATGTACCGTGGTTAGGCTTTAAACCCATGGATCGACCGGTTGCCCAAAAGCGCCCTCGGGATTCGGGGCAAACTTAGGGCATCAGGCGGGCTCTGTCTTTCATGGCTAGGATTGACGGGGTGAAATCATGCACCTTTGGCTTCATTATGCCTGCGCTCCTCGGATTTTCCCGTCGATCGACGACGCGGTAAGCAAGTAACCCCTCCTTGCGATTCGGTGCAATGGGTTCCGCTCCAGACGGGGCTAATCCTTAGTTCTAGTTTTGCTTCCATATGCGCAAACTCCAGAGTTTCCAACCCTAACTGCGCCCTCACCAAGACGCAGGCTCAATCCAAGACCGACTGCTTGGCCGAGGCCGATAGCTCTTAAACTCCCCTGACAGGGTTGGGGTCGTGATTGTGCTATCCTGTGATAAAAGCGTGTTGAGTGAGGGGGGTCATGACTCAGACACTCGGACCCACTATGGTGCTTTTCTGCTCCTCGAAATTGTGGATAAGGCCAGAGAGTGGGCCCGATATCACCTCAGAGGAGGAATTTCGGATGAAGCATGTCGTCGTCTATACGCAGCCTGGCTGTGGAGCTTGTCAGGCGGAAAAAGCGTGGCTCAACGAAAAGGGCGTCGCTTTTGAGGAACGCAATATTCGAGAAAATTCCGCCTGGATGCAAGAACTGGTGGAATTAGGATCACGGGGAACGCCTACGACGGTGATTGGTGAACCAGGAGACAATCAGGTGTTGATAGGTTTTGACTCCACGAAATTGAGTCTAAACTTAAATGTCTAATCGATTGCCCGACGCCCGGACGGGTGAGGGACCTCGTTCGCAGACCGACAGGATCCACGGCGAGGATGACGGAGGGATCAGATGCTAGCGCTGGTGGGTGGACGGATCGAGACGATTAGCCGAGGGGTTCTGCATCGGGGTACGGTGCTGATTGACGATGCCGGAAAAGTTCTTGAGGTGGGCGAGACGGTAGAGGTTCCTCAGGGAGCACAGGTCATCGACACCAGTGGGCAATACGTGCTTCCCGGATTTATTGACACCCATACGCATCTCGGCGTGTATGTTGATGGTCAAGGCTGGGAGGGACGGGACGTGAACGAGCTCACGAATCCCGTTACGCCCGGCGTGCGCGCCATCGACGCGTTTCACACCGAAGATCCGGCGCTGAAAGATGCGATTGCGGGGGGAATCACCGCTGCTTGGGTGACCCCCGGCAGCGGCAATGTCATCGGCGGGCAAGGGGCGACGTTGCGGCTGGCGGGCGACTCTTTGGCCGAAATGGTGCTCAAGGCGCCCTCGGGAATGAAAAGCGCCATGGGAGAGAACCCCAAGCGCGTTTACGGGACCGAGAAGAAATTTCCGCAGACTCGACTCGGTATCGCCAAGGCGTTGCGGCAGGCGCTGGTTGACGCGGACAACTATCGCCGTCGCCGGCTTCGCGATCCCGACGCCGATCGGGATTTGGACCTAGAGGCGCTGGCGATGGTGCTAGACCGGCAAATCCCGCTCCGTACCCATTGCCACCTTGGTGACGATATTCGCACAGCCCTGTCGATTGGACGGGAATTTGGCGTGCGTCAGGTGATTGAACACGGTACCGAAGCGTTTAAGGTGATCGATCTGCTGCTGGAATACGGGGTCCCGGTGTCTTGGGGACCCGCTTTGGTATCCCGGGTGAAAGTGGAAGTCCAGGCGCGGAGTTTTCGGGTGCCTGGCTGGCTGAGCAAGGCTGGGGTGAAGGTTTCTATCATTACTGACCATCCGGTGGTGCCGATTCAATATTTGGTGATTAGCGCCGCCTTGGCCGTTCGCGAGGGCATGGATGAGCGTGCCGCGCTGAGGGCCATCACGTTGACGGCGGCCGAGATCAATGGGGTTGCCGACCGCGTCGGGTCCATTGATCCGGGTAAAGACGCTGACTTGGTGATATGGAGCGGCCATCCGTTCGATATTCGGAGTATCGCCGAGAAAACGCTAATCAAGGGACGGGTGGTCTATGACCGCAGTCAGGAGCCGGACCGGCTATGATGCGCACTTGGCGTTTGCGGGACCGCCAGGTGGAGCTGGGAACCCGCGTCCAATTGATGGGCGTGGTTAATGTCACCCCGGACTCTTTTTCCGATGGAGGGCGGTATTTGGCTCCGGACCAGGCGCTGATGCAGGCCGAGGAATTGGTTGCCGAGGGTGTGGCGATTGTCGATCTCGGCGGGGAATCGACGCGTCCCGGATACCAACCGGTGGCCGAGGACGTCGAATGGGAACGGATCCGTCCAGTGCTGCAGGGCCTCATGCACTTAGGGGCATCGGTGTCGGTCGACACCCAAAAGGCCGAGGTCGCGCGCCGCGCGCTTGATCACGGCGCGCACATCATCAATGACATCAGTGGCCTTGCCGATGCATCGATGGCGGATGTGCTCGCTGACTATGGGGCCGGGTACGTCTTGATGTACAACACGGCAGATATGGCGCCAACGCCAATCTCTTCGCGGGCTATCCGTCCCTGGCTCGAAGAACGTCTGGAACGGTTGGAGCGAGCGGGTGTGGCGTCCACCCAGATCGTGGTGGACCCAGGGTTAGGGTTTGCCTATGGCGTCGAAGAAAATTGGGACGTGTTGCATGACCTGGAGGTGCTTCGCGGCCTCGGTGCCGGGCTCCTGGTCGGTCCCAGTCGCAAGCGGTTTCTCGGCCAGGTGACAGGCCGTCCGCCCGAGGACCGCGATGTGGCCACCGCGGCCCTGGCGGCCTTGCTGGTGGGCAAGGGCGTGGACATCCTCCGCGTACACCAGGTGGCAATGGTCAAGGATGCGGTACGCGTGGCCGAACGGTGGGCAAAGCGCAGTGGCTGACGTCATACGCGTGGCTGGCATGCGGTTTTATGCCCGTCATGGGGTTTTGCCCCACGAACGCCTGGTGGCGCAGCCGTTTGAGGTGGACGTGGAAATCGGCGTTGATGTTCGCCAAGCTCAGCGGACCGATGCCATCGCCGATTCGGTCAACTATGCCGAGGCGGCGGCGGTGGTGCAGACGATTTTGGAAGGACCACCGCGAGCCTTGCTGGAGCGGCTGGCCGGAGAAGTCGCCGACGGCTTGCTTGCCCTCCGTGGCGCGCAATGGGTGCGCGTGCGCGTGCGCAAAATGATGCCGCCGATTGGATTTCCCGTATCGTGGGCGGAGGTGGAGGTGCGGCGTGAGCCATGATGCGTATATCGGACTCGGCTCCAACCTGGGTGATCGCGAAGGGCATTTGCGGCAAGCGATCGTCGGCCTCACTCGCCTCGGCACGGTCGTGAAGGCCTCGGCGATATTCGAGAGTGAGCCGGTTGGCGGACCGCCGCAACCATGGTATCTGAACATGGTGGTGCGCCTGATCACGAAGCACAATCCCCATACCCTGTTGAAGGATCTGCTGGCGATTGAAATGAGCCAGGGGCGGATCCGTAGGGAAAAGAACGGTCCTCGAACGCTCGATCTCGATTTGCTGTTGTGGGACGAGGCAGTAATTCACGCGGTTGACCTGATCGTTCCGCACCCTCGCCTGCAAGGCCGCCGGTTTGTCCTGGAACCCCTGGCCGAGGTGCATCCAGACCTGGGCAAAATCCCGGGGCTGGACTGGACAACAGTTTGGCACAACGTGCAAGATCAGGCAGTTCGCCGGACAGGCCCCCTCGCCGGCTGGGAGGACCCTGCCCGGCGGCCCGAAGCGCGCGAGGCAGGCGGCCTGCCCAAGGAGTCGGCAGGCGCCTAAACGCACCGGCGGAGAGAGGGAGGAGGCAGTGCGGCGCGCTCTTGGCGTCGTGAGGCATGGACTATGATGAATGGGCGCTGGAGTTAACCACGCGCTGGATGGCACGTGATTTGGAGTGCCTGGCTCAGGTGTCGTCCACCAATTCGCGCCTTCGTGACCGGCTGCAAACGGAAAATGTGCCGTTGGGGGCCGCGGTGGTTGCCGATGAGCAGACGGCGGGCCGGGGCCGGTTGGGTCGTGCTTGGTGGTCACCGGCCAAGACAGGAATTTATACGTCGTTTCTGGTTTACCCGGGCGACCGCCTGTCCGGCCTCGTGAGCCTGTTGGCGGCGGTGGCGCTGTGTCAGGCGATTGAAGTGGAGACAGGCCTTGCGCCGCGGTTGAAATGGCCCAACGACGTCTTGCTGGGCGGCAAGAAATGCACGGGCATCCTCGTCGAGTCATCGTCAACCTGGGCCATCATAGGCATGGGCGTCAATGTCAACGGGAGCCTCCCCCCAGAGTTGGCCCACGTCACGACGCTCTCCCAGCATCTGCTCGCCCCGGTTCATCGGCCGCGGCTGTGGGCCAAGGTCGCCGGCTTCCTGGAACAATGGTACGAACGATGGCTGAGCGACGGCTCGGGACCCGTATTGCAGGCATGGCGCGAGCGATCGCTGACAGTGGGCCAGACGGTCGAAATCCTTCGCCCCGATGGGCGTCCGCTTTTGGCCGGGCTAGCCGTGGATGTCGACGATGATGGCGCGTTGCTCGTCAAAGGCTCCACCGGGAAGGTGCACCGGGTGGTGGCGGGAGAGGTGAGCCTGCGTTTTGAGGGGGGCGCTTACAATCCCCCCTCCGATGGCGTTTCGAGTTGACGGTAGAGATCTGCCATCTCGATCGCCGCGATCGCCGCATCCTCGCCTTGGTTGCCGGATTTGCCTCCCGCTCGGTCTTGTGCCTCATCCATCGTGTTGCAGGTAAGGACGCCATAGATGACCGGGATCTGACCGTTGGCGGCCAGGCGCCCGATTTGGGCGGCGCTTTGGCCGGCCACGTAATCGAAGTGCGGCGTCTGGCCGCGCACCACGGCGCCCAAGGCAACAATGGCCGCGTAACCGCGCGGTAAGATTCGCTCAACCACCCCGGCCAGTTCGAAGGCGCCGGGGACCCAGATGATATCGATGGCCTGGGGTTCGACGCCGAGCCGCGCCCACTGGGCCACCGCCCCGGCGACCAGGCGCTCGGTGATCAGCGCATTGAAGCGACTGGCCACAATGCCAAACCGAGCCGCGGCCGGGGCTCTCAAACGACCTCGATATTCAGCCATGCTGGCTCCTTTCCGTGGTATCCGCTGAGGTTTCCGCTTCCGTGGGTCGAACCGCCAAGGCCGCCGCGTCGATGTCGAGCGAGTGCCCCAGCTGCGTCCGTTTGGTTTCGAGATACCAAGCATTTTCTTTCCGAACGGGTGTTTGCAAAGGGATGCGTTCGGTGATGTTCAGCCCATGCCGCGTCAGTTCCGCGACTTTATTGGGGTTGTTGGTTAATAGACGCAGATGGTCGATGCCCAGGTCGCGCAGAATGTGGGCGGCCACATCATACGTCCGCAGATCGGCGGGAAAACCCAAGGCGTGGTTGGCGCTCACCGTATCATAACCGTGTTCTTGCAGGGCGTACGCCTTAATCTTATTGGCGAGGCCGATGCCCCGTCCTTCTTGGCGCAGGTAGAGCACGACGCCTCGCCCTTCGCCTTGAATGCGGGTCAGGGCCTCTTGCAACTGGTCGCCACAGTCGCAGCGATATGAGCCGAAGACGTCACCGGTGAGGCACTCAGAATGCATCCGGACCAGCATTGGCGGCCGGTCGGGAGTATCGATGTCGCCCAGCACGAGAGCCAAGTGAGTGAGGGGGCCGAATCGCTCTCGGTAGGCATAGGTCTGAAAGGTTCCATGGCGAGTCGGCAATTGCGTGGAGCCTTCGCGAAGCACCAGAGTTTCATGCGTGGTCCGATATTGAATCAGATCGGCAATGGTAATCATCGGCAAATCATGGATGCGGGCGAACGCCAGCAGGTCATCCCAGCGTGCCATGGTGCCGTCGTCACGCAAAATCTCACAGATTACGGCCGCCGGGGGGAGTCCCGCCAGGCGAACTAAATCGAGCGAAGCCTCGGTATGGCCGGGGCGTTCGAGGACGCCCCCCGGCTTGGCCCGCAGCGGAAAGACATGGCCTGGGCGCAAAAAATCTTGGGGCTGGCTCGCCGGGTCCACGAGCCGGCGAATGGTGGCGGCGCGATCAAAGGCGGAGATGCCGGTCGTGGTACCCTCCCGGGCGTCCACCGACACCGAAAAGTCGGTGTGCATCGAATCCTCCGGAGACTCGGTCATGGGCGGCAGGCCCAGGGCCTGGAGATGGGTTCCTTCCATGGGAACGCAAATCAGACCGCGACCGTAGCGGGCCATAAAATTGATGGCCTCGGGAGTGACTTTGGCAGCGGCCATCACCAAGTCGCCCTCATTTTCCCGCGTTTGATCGTCCACGACAATAATCATCTGCCCAGCCTGCAGAGCACGGATGGCCGCTGGGACGCTTGACGGTGACGTAGTGCGCACGGCTAGTTCCCTCCCGAGGGCACGATGGCGGCAAGATAGGGGGCGGCAAGACGCTCGACATATTTGGCCATCACATCGAATTCCACATTGACCTCATCGCCAGCCTTTAGCGAACTCAAGGTGGTGGCTGATAGCGTATGGGCGATCAGCGTGACCTGAAACCCGTCCGGCACCAGGGAAACAATGGTGAGGCTAACCCCGTCGACCGCGACCGATCCTTTGGCCACCAAGGCACCCGCCGTTCCTGGAGGGACCCCGATGGTGACGGAGCGCGCCTCCTCTTCGCGTTCGACCGCAAGGATCCGGCCAACGCCGTCAATGTGCCCCTGAACCAGATGGCCGCCGAGCCGGGAGGCCAGCGTCAACGCGCGTTCGAGATTCACCCGGTCACCGGGTTTGAGCCTCGCCAAGGTGGTGATCGCCGCCGTGGTCGGGCTGATTTCGGCAACGAACCATTCGGGTCCGCGATCGACCACGGTCAGGCAGGTGCCCATGACCGCAACCGATTCGCCGACCTCGAAGTCGGACGAATAACGATGGCCCACGGTAATCCGCCGCGTGGTTTCACCGTCCTTCTGGTGGACATCCCGGATGACGCCGAGTTGTTCTATGATGCCCGTAAACATCGCCAATCCCTCCATCTGTTGATCGATTGGTTGCTCCATCGGTTGCCGGCTTTTCTTGGCACGAATTGGACTAAGCGGAACAATCGTTGGCTGCCCAGAAGTTGCATGGGTGAACCCGCGACCTTCCGGGCCAGCCGTTCAACCGCGGTCAGGCAGCGCTGGTGCGGCCTCCATCAGATGCGGGGGAAGCCGGATGGCCTCCGACGCCGCGAAGTCGGCCTCGAGGAGGACGTCTTCGCCGAGGGTTAATAGCCGGCGGATCACGAGACGGGGGCCTTCGGCCAGCGTCGAAACGTTCAGGTCGCCCACTGCCGAGAGACCGCTGGCCCCCAATAGCAGCGGAGCCATCAACCCCAGCCACTCGTCGGCTAGGCCCTGGCGCACAAACGCGGCGTGAACCGTGGGTCCGCCTTCCACCAACAGCCGCTGCCGTCGGCGCGATCCGAGTTCGCGTAATACCGCGTCCAAGGGAAGCCGGGCCGCCTGCAGAGGCAGGCGCACCACCTCGGCCCCGGCGGATAACATCTCGCGCTCCCAGGTTGCGGGGGCCTCGGTGCCGGTGAAAATAAGGGTCGGGGCCGGCGACTGGCTATGCAACATGCGGGCGTTCGGCGGCGTCCGCCCGTGGCTGTCGAGAATAATTCGCACCGGGTCCAGACCGCGGCGTCGCCCACGGTAGGTCAGGGCGGGATCATCCTGCAGCACCGTCCCCACCCCGACTAAAATCGCGTCGGATCGCCGGCGCTGTTCGTGGGCATAAGCGAGAGCGTTGGCGTGAGTCAAGTATTTGGACTGACCGGTGGCCGTCGCCACCTTGCCGTCAAGACTCATGGCGCTCTTGAGGACGACGAGCGGCCGTCGGTACAGGGACCAGCAAAAATATGGACGATTGAGGGCAAAGGCCTGGGCACCCGCTTCTCCGACGACCACGTGAAGACCGGCCTGACGCAGCCGGGCCACGCCATGGCCGGCGACTTCCGGGTTGGGGTCCAAGACGGCCACATGGACCTCGGCGACGCCCGATGCCAGGATAGCTTCGGTGCACGGTGGTGTCCGGCCGGTGTGGTTGCAGGGTTCCAAGGTCACGTACAGAGCCTTGCCGCGGGCCTTCGCACCCGCTTGCTGCAGAGCCAAGACCTCGGCGTGCGGCTCACCTGCGCGGTGATGGTAGCCTTCCCCAAGGATCTCGGTCTGATCGACGACGACCGCCCCCACCAAAGGGTTGGGATACGTTTCGGCGCGCGCCCGGGCGGCCAAAACCAGTGCTCGATGCATGAAATCCTTCAACGGAGGCGCCCCTTCACATCAACCGTCTTGTTGGTACCGCGACATGACTCAGGGGCGCAAAAAAACCCGCACCCACCTTGGGGTTACGGGATACAGAAGAACGCGGAAAACCGCCCGCTCTTCAAACCTTCTCCCATCCAGACTATACTGTCGGCACCGGATTCTCACCGGACTCCTGCCACGAAGTGGCTCGCGGGCTTGCCCCGTTTAAACGGGGACCACCGCCGGTGGGGAATTGACTAGAGTCTCACCCCGCCCCGAAGGTCATCATGGATAGTATAATCGGGAAGACAGAAAACGTCAATTTCAGGGTCGCTGTTCAGAAGTTCCGCAAGCGTGGACCCGGGCAAACGTCTTCTCTAATGCCTTCTCTAACCAGAGAGCAGGCAACCGCCCAAGTACTCTACGGAGTGCTTGGTGGCGAAACGGTTTCGTGAGGGCTTTGAGTGCCGCCATCCGAAACACCTTGTGAGGTGTACGACGCGGACAAGCAGTACCCCACGGAACCCACGGGGCTTGCCCGGTGCGAGAGGCAGCAGCTGGTTTAGTCCCCAGCACGTAGCTCCTG
The DNA here is from genome assembly GCA_021797675.1 of Bacillota bacterium. GTDB lineage: Bacteria > Bacillota > Sulfobacillia > Sulfobacillales > Sulfobacillaceae > JAJZXC01. The sequence continues at coordinate 13,273 of JAJZZH010000181.1, forward strand.
GGAGAGAGACTAAAGGCCAGCAAACCGTTGCTGCAGCGCAGTAATCTCCGTCCCATCGATGCGTCGAAATAACAGATCGGGAACGTAGAACTCCCGACCGGGGCTATAGCTTTCCAGGTCAATCTCTTGAAGCCACTTCTGACGTTCACGGTCGTTCACTTGAAGCGCATCCAATACCACGCCGGCCGCAAAGGGAATGATGGGTTCAGCCGCCATCGCGAAATACATGATAAGATTGATGGCTGTTCGCAACACGACCGCCGCCTCATCGCGCTGGGTTTTGAGGAGATTCCACGGGGCTCGCCGGTCCAGGTACACGTTCCCGGTCGACCACAATGCACGGAGGACCTGCACCGCCTTGCGAAACTCTTGATGACGGAGATGCTCGCGATATGCCTCCGCGAGGCGCTGACAACTGTCTTGCAGTCGATGTTCCACATCCCCGGGCGCCCCGCCCTCGGGCACACGGTGGCCAAAATGGGCCTCGGCCAGTTTGAGTGTGCGATTCACGAAGTTCCCGAAGGTCCCCACAAGATCCTGGTTCACCGCCCGGGCAAACGACTCCCAGGTGAAACGGGTATCGTCTGATTCGGGGGCGTTGGCTAAGAGAACATATCGCCAATAGTCCGCAGGGAAAAGCGCCAGCGCGTCGTCGAGGAAAATACCCCGCTTTTGGCTCGTCGAAAATTTCCCGCCGTAATAGGTGAGCCAGTTAAAACTTTTGATTTGTGTGGCCATCGTCCACGGTTCCCGAGTGCCCAAGACCATGCCCGGAAAGAACACCGTGTGAAACGGGACGTTGTCCTTAGCCATGAACTGGGTATAGGTCACATCCGGCGCATCCCACCACCACGCCTGCCAGTCGCGCTCGTGGGGCGCTTGATCGCTCCATTCTTTGGTCGCTCCCATATAGCCAATGGGCGCATCAAACCACACGTAGAACACCTTGTGCTCCAAACCCTCGCGGGGAACGGGGACTCCCCAATCAAGATCTCGAGTAATACAGCGCTCGCTAAGTCCTTCATCTAACCACTTAAGGGCGATTGAGCGCGTCAACCGCGACCAATCAGCGTGATCGTCGACCCAGGTGCGGATCGCCCGACTCAACGCATCCAATCGCAGAAACAGATGGTTCGTGGCCCGCACTTCCAAATCCGTACTGCCCGAAATGGCCGATCGTGGTACCTGCAGGTCCGTGGGATCCAAGACCGATGTGCAATTCTCGCACTGATCCCCACGGGCCGCCGGATATCCGCATTTAGGACACGTGCCCACGACATAGCGGTCCGGCAGGAATCGACCATCCGCCACGGAGTAGACTTGTCGAATCGTCCGCTCCACGATATAGCCATGGGCAGTCAGCTTTTCGTAAAAATGCTGCGTCAGTGCCCTGTTTTGGGCCGACGAGGTCCGACCAAAATGATCGAATGACAGTCCGAATTGGGCATAGATGGAGGACTGTTTCTGGTACATCGCCTTACAGTAGTCCTGCACGCAAAGCCCGGCCTTCCGCGCCGACAATTCAGCGGGAGTGCCATGTTCATCGGTGGCACAAATAAAGAGGACCTCCTCGCCTTCATGACGTAAGAATCGGGCGTACACGTCGGCCGGCAGCAAGGAACCCGCTAAGTTGCCGAGGTGTTTGACGCCATTGATATAGGGCAAAGCGCTGGTGATGAGGTATTTAGACGTCGGAGTGCCTCCTGATTTAGGATAAGAAAGCAAAAACGCGCCACGGTGGATACCCACGGCGCGTCTTCAGAGGATCGGCCTAAAGCGACCGCAGTCCGATCCGGAACCGTGAGCAAACCCCAGACGTCCGCATGCGTCGCATCAGCACACGCATCGCCATGGGTGCTCACGTGGTGTCAGCAGTTGCCCAAAAACATAGCCAAACATAAACAACCGCCGTTCGTCTGACCTTTTTCTCCCTCGGACGAGGGGAGAGGAGTTTGGGTGTATCCTCTTATCGGCGTGTGAGTGA
>JAJZZH010000165.1 GCA_021797675.1 Bacillota bacterium
TACTAAATCTTGCATTAAATACGCGAAAAACGCTAAGGTACCGCTCGTTCTACCACATGGATTAAGGATTTTGCATCAACAATGTGCAAATAAGGATTTTATCAAAAACCTTCCAGTGTCCGACACGTGTGCAGAGAAACAACCGGATCAGGCAAGGGGCTGGTTTGACCCCCCTAAATACGGTATATAATTTGTGAACAAGGTGATTTTCATAGTCCTTCGGGGAGAGTACATCATGCCGAAAACATTCGACGAGCCGTTTTGGATTGGGGACCATTTTTTCAGCACCGACGACATCGGGCAAATTAAAGCCACCACAGCTCAGTTCTCCCATGTGGTGGCTCGAAATCGATTGGCCGCGATATTGTGCGATGTGTTGGATTGGAAGGCACCCACAGGTAAACCGAGGATTGATTCCTGCACCAAGCTTTTAACGGCGATGGATAGGTCCGGGGTTATCCATTTACCCAAGAAAGCCTCGGTGTCCCGTCAAGGACACAAGTTCAGCACGGAACGGCAGGGAGAACCGCTACCGGATCTCCAGATCTCTGTTCCGCTGAGCGCTGTCCAACCGATTGAAATCGTACCGGTCACCGATCGCGAAGAACTCTTAACCTGGACGGCGACCATGGCAAAGTACCACCCTCTAGGCTATCAGCGAGCCTTTGGCGCCCGTCAGCACTATTGGATTATTTCCCATGCAACCCGGTCTCCAATGCGTCTGGGCGGCATTCTATTTGGCTCTTCGGCGAAGGCCCTGGCCGCACGAGAGCAATGGATCGGTTGGGATGCTGAGACTCGGGCCAAGTTTCGCGCTCGAGTGATCAACAATAGCCGGTATCTCATCTTGCCGGGAGTTCATGTTCCCCATTTAGCCAGTCATGTGTTGGGTTTAGTCGCTCGCCGAATTCGCTCCGATTGGATGGAGCGCTATGGATTTTCTCCGGTGCTCTTAGAAACCTTCGTGGAATTACCCTACCGTGGAACCTGCTATGCCGCATCCAATTGGGTATTAGTCGGAGAGACGGTAGGCCGTTCTCGTCAAGATCGATATAATACTATTCAAGTCCCCAAAAAATCGATTTGGATGTACCCATTAGTGTCGAACTGGAGAAGGGCTCTAGTGGATCCATGGCTCCCTCGTTTGAAGACGACTAAGGAGCTATTCATACAACCTCAATTTTTCTAGTCTGAAGACCCAAAGGAATCCTCGGGATGCAGCAGCCCGGATGGTGGAGACTCTGAAAATTGTGGGCAGCCCGGCTCAAGGTCGGGAGAAGGAAACGGGCGATCGGCGGTGGATATAGAGCAGGGGCTCGATATTCCTAACTACATCCCCAGATAAGTCAGGTATGGCATCAGGGGAGGGAGGGAAACGACCATCCTGAGGTTATTTTCGACCGCCACGACCCATCTCATCGGCAATAGTCCTCGTGATTTCAGAGCCCGAACCCCACCACCTGACTTAACCGATCGTGTATGTATTCCTACGCCGCAAGGACCATCCGTTGCACATTCCCATCGCTTCCCGGATGCTGACAGTCTTCGCCCCCTAGCTCGGGCTCGACTCCTTCGTCTTTCCCGATAATCCGACCAGATTTCACGGGGCCCATTTCGACGCGGCAGAGTTCACTTCATGCTACGGCCTGATGGCCTTGCTAGCCCCTCCGTCTGACTTCGCCTTCCGGCGACGGGACATTATCCTCGCGGCTTTGACCGGGTGGGGCACCCCCCCGATGCGCGATTGGCTACGTGGCCGAATGGGAAGTTGTCGAGTGGGCTACCTCGCTCTGTTTTACGCTAAGTCGACCCGACCGGTCGCCTGGGTCTTCTGGTTGGCCGTGGAAGGCCATCTAGGAGCATGTCCATTAATTCGAATCATGCCAACCGTATCCACAATATATGGTACCGTTTCCAGAAACTGTGGAATATATTGTAGTTTTGCACGTGCTCATGGGGATTTATGGACAAGCTCCTAGGGGAGGGCAACCTGGTTCCATGTGGTGCTGTTCGTGGTGGTTCCGGCATACAGACGTCCACTCAGAACAATCCAGAGAGTTTGCCATGTACGATAGCTTTGCGCAATATGACCATTTCGTGGAAGCCTAGTCCCGACCAATGACAACGATTTCCAATCGAATCCTCCATCGATAGTCGTAAATACGCTCCAATGCGGGAGCACTTTACCGATCACCGATCCGACCCCGGCTCCCTCCACACTCGCACTGATACCATCGACCAACCGGGGTGGCAGCGCAATCATTCGCGCGGATTTCCGGGTTAGACGAATTAGTCCTGGGCCTTCGGTGGACGAAAAGGTCATCCAGCCCGTCCCATGACGCCACTGATCCGCCAACACTACAATGCCCTGGTCTTCCTGTCGCTTCGACATCCCCAACACCTGCACGGGCGTCCATGCGGCCCCTCCGTTGGTGGTTCGCCATAAAAAGGGACCTCCCGGCGTGGTGGCCATGAGATACCCCACGCGTGCGGTTAACATATGCAAGGTGACTGGGTCTCCCGCGGTGGGTAATCCAGCCTTCGGGGTTTTAGGCCACCAGGGCGCAGTCGCTCCAATCGGGCCGGCCACCGAATGGGTGACGCGAGTCCACGTTTGACCGTCATTTGGACTACGCCACAAGATTTTGGCAGAATGAAAGGCCGCTTCCGGCCCCCAAGCCAACAAGGTGAGTGTCTGGGGACTGCTATCAGCAACCTTGAGGCCCTGGGCCCATTTGGGGTGGCGCGTTAGGAGTACGGGCAGGTCAACCGGTGTCCACGCGTTCCCCCGATCAGTGGTGACGTATAAACGCTTGGAAAGCGTGACCATCCACGCGGTGCTGGAAGTTTCTCGTGTCAACTGCATGGGAATGGCTCCTGCAGGCCACTCCAATCGCTTCCACGATCCAGGTGGCAGGTGTGACCATAACGTTACCCGAGACCCGGCTCGTACCACAATCCACACCTGGTTACGAAATCCCGCCAACTTTAACACAAAATCTTTCGAAGTGTCAGATGATCTGACAGGAGCGGTGGCACCCGTCACGAAAACAAACGCGGCAAGCGCGGCCATGGTTGACACTCCGCAAGCCAGTATCCGTGTTCTAAGCATAGATGATCTTCGTTCAGATTCTGTTCTTTGAAGCTGAGCGATCATTCTACTCGAGGACACGGAAGCGGTTGCACGGTGATTCGGATGGCGGATCTGGCCGCCAAGCAGGACTAAGCTTGCCAGCGTAACCGCGGAGAAAACAGTTTTCATTGCCTCACCTCCACCACACGTACTAAACAAAAGCGCCGGGTAGGATTGCAGGCCTATCGCTTTGGACAAGACAGTGGCATAAATTTCGCAGCATTTTCCTGGCACTGTGTCACCTATTAGCGGTACTTTCACAGTGATTCGGCACAATTTTTGAGACGCGAAATCCCATGCGCGTTTCGCCGCGGCCGGTTGTAGTACCACCTGGATGAGGGCCGTGTGGTACGCCTCCAAGCCACAAGGCTGAAAGAGCTGACCTTGGTCGGCCGTACGTTCGGTGACGGCCTCTTTACCGCCCAGCTGAAGAGCCGCGACGGCGAATCGGCGGCGGATGGAGCAACCGCCAACCGGCTTGGCGAGTTCGGGCCGGAAAAGGCCACCACCGACATCTGTCGATCACGATTCCCTGAGCGCATCGAGAAGCGGTTTGGTCGATTCTCCCACCATAAGCGTCGGTGGCAGGATGACCTTTCTCGGCGATCCCGAGGGATCCTCGATATGCAAGAGCAACAACTGCACGGCTGCCCGGGCCATTTCCTGAAGCTGTTGGCGGACCGTGGTGAGATGGGGATCCGCCACTTCAGCCAGGATCGTGCCGTCATAGCCCACCAGTTGGACTTGGCCGGGAACCTCAATCCGTTGTTCCCGGCAAAAGCGCAAGATGCCTAGCGCGAAGAAATCCGTTGTAGTGAAGATAGCCAGCGGCCAAGGCCCGGGCACCAGGTTGCTCGCGCAGGCGTGATAGCCGCCTTCGATGGAAGATTCTTCGCTGGTCCAGTGGCTGATGTCCCGGATCCCCTGTTCGCGCAATACTTCGGTGAAACCCTGGTGGCGGTCGCGGCTCGAGCGCCATCGCATGGTTTCGGTCAAGATGGCCCATCGTTGGGGTTTGCACTGCAGCAGGTGCTTGGCGACCAAGCGGCCGCCGAGCACGTCGTCGGTCACCACGCTCGAGACTAAAGACGTATCCAGGTCGCGGGCAATGACCACGGCCGGAATCTTGACCTTGTTTAAGAGTTTCAAGGCGTCATCTTCCATCGCGCCGGTTGCCAAGAGTACGCCGGAAAGCGTGCGACGGCGAAACAATGATTCGATTTCCTCCAGCCCCTGATCGGGGAGTTCGGCATTGGTAATGATTAGCGGATAGTGGGCGTCTCGGGCAGCGAATCCAATCCAGTGGATTAACTCTCCGAAAAAGGGGTTACGAACGTCGGGGACCACGATAGCGATGGGTTTTCGTTGCCGCTGTGACGCTTCCTTACGCGGACTGTAGCCCAGTTCTCGCATCGCATCACGCACGCGTGACTCCGTCACCGGATGGACACCCTCGGCACCTTTTAGAACTCGAGACACGGTGGAAACCGAGACGCCCGCGACTTCTGCCACCTTGCCAATACCCGGGCGTCGCATGTATGTCACCTCCACGTCGATGAGCAGCTAAAACGTAGGATCCGGCGTACTGAATCGCAGCCGGGGAACGGCGGGCCCACCGAGTTATTGAGCCGAAGGCCCTGGGCTCAGCGGCCGGGTGCCAATCATTTGCGTTGCGCATTCCTGTTCCGTGCCCGTCCTGGACTCCGTTCTTTGTTAATAATAGCACGATCAATCGATGCCGTAGAATTCTTCTCTCGCTGTCTCTTCCCACCCCACAACCTTTGCCGGGACTGGCCCGTAGCCAACGCCTATTTCTTTCATTCATTGTATGCCAGGTACTTATTGACTTATTTAAAACACAAGTGTATCGTTGTGGCAATAACCCGCAATTGACCAACGATCACGTGTGGTGTATGAGGGAGGCGATCGTTCACGATGCATCTCCGTTTGCTGAGAAGCTGTGGGCAGGGGCACGGAGGATGGCTGGAGCACCGGTATCCACTCGGTGGCGCGACGGACGCGGACGTTTGGCGCGCAGGAAGGCCGCTCTCCATGCGTGGGAGTGACGGGCAACGAGCGGGACCGAGCCGTCCGGTTAAGAGTTGGAGACAGCGCGTGCGCGCCCGTCGCGCTGCGGGATGGGCGCGGGGCATGGGGCCATCGGCTACCTTCGGCAGGTGAAGGGAGGCAAGGTGGAAGGTAGCCAGATTGGGTACAGTCGGCCAGCGGGGAGGACAAATAGAATGCAAGATGCAATGGGTCTCGCGGTGATTGGGCTAGGCACCATGGGCCAAATTCATGCGCGCAACCTTGCCAGCGGGATTCACGGTGCACGACTGGTGGCGATGGCGGATCCCGACCTGATCCGAGGGAGCCAAGCCTCGGCGGCTGGCGCCCCGTCTCCGGTTTTTGGAGAATTTCGGCGGGCGCTGGATTGTTCCGGGGTCGATGCGGTGATCGTGGCTTCGTCAACCTCGACCCACGGAACCGTGCTGCGCGAGGCTTTGGCCCGGCGGCTGCCGGTGCTGTGTGAAAAGCCGCTGGCCGCCTCTTCCGAAGAAGCCCTAGCGTTGCACCGTGCCTTTCGGGATGCGGGGATTCCGTTGCAAATCGGATTGATGCGTCGTTTTGATCCCTCCTATCGACGAGCCTTCGAATTGGTGGGGGAAGGCAAGCTTGGCACGGTATACCACTATAGTGGGATAAGTCGCGATGCCGTCGCCCCTCCCGCCGAGGTGGCCCGCGGTTCCGGCGGATTTTTGGCCGACACCGGCGTCCACGAATTTGATATGGCGGCCTGGTTGCTGGGATCCTCGATTCATCGCGTGTTTGCGCGCGGAGGACTCTTTGTCAGCCATTACCTGGCGGACAACGGCGATGTCGACCTGGCTCACGTCAGCTTTGTCACCCAGGCCGGCTCCATGGGACTCGTCGAATTGGGCCGCAATGCGATGTATGGGTATGACATTCGGACCGAAGTGCTGGGCAGCAAGGGTGCGATCCGGATCGGGGTCAGCGCAGCCACCGGGACGACCCTGCTGACGGCGGAGGGGGTGTGCAGTGATCACCTGCAAGGTTATATCAGCCGGTTTCAGGAGGCCTATCGGGCGGAAGTGCAGGACTTCGTCAGCAAACTGCGGGACGGCGTCGACCTGGCGGTCACCGGCGAGGACGGCCTCCGGGCGGTGACGGTCGCCGAGGCGGCGGAAAGTTCGCTACGCGCCGGCCGGGAGGTGGAGGTGGTCTATGCCGAGTAAGCAGACCGGGGACACCACGCCGTCGCCGCGCTGGCGATACGCCGCCTCCCCCATTAATTGGTGCAACGACGATTTGCTCGATCTCGGCGATACTTACCCATTGGAGCAGATTTTGCAGGAAATGGCCGACGGTGGCGTGGCCGGCACCGAATTGGGCCGCAAGTACCCGCGCACCGCGGATGCCCTGCGAGCCACCCTGCAACCCTATGGCCTTAACCTGACTTCGGGATGGCACACATTGCATGTGGCCGACCGGCGGCGGTGGGCAGACGAATTTCGGTCGTATCGCCGCCATCTCGCGTTGCTGCGGGCGGTGGGGGCCGAGGTGGTGGTGACCGCGGAGGGGTCCGGTAGCGTCCATTGGGATCTCGGCGGCGACCGGCAGACGGTCGTGCCGTGGGACCAAGCCGCCTGGTCAACCGTGACGTCGGGTCTGGACCAGGCGGGCGCCATGTGTCGCGATGCCGGGTTGCGCCTGGTGTATCATCCGCATTTGGGCACCAACGTGGAAACGCCCTCCGCCATTCGGCGGTTGCTGGAGACTACCGATCCCGCTTTGGTCGGTCTGGTCTTGGATACCGGGCACGTCTATGCGGGGGGGGGCGACCCGGTGAAGACTTGGGACGCCTTCGCCTCGCGCATCACGTATCTCCATCTGAAGGATGTGCGCCCGCCCATCTTAGCCAGGTTTAGGGCGGGCCTGGGATTTTTGGAAGCAGTGCGCCAAGGGATCTTTACCGTGCCTGGCGACGGCGCCATCGACTTTGCTCCTCTCCTGCAACGGTTGCGGGAGGCGGGCTATGCGGGCTGGCTGGTGATTGAGGCCGAGCAGGACCCGGTTCAGGCGCCACCGCCCGCGTATCTGGCTAAGGCGTTGGCCTACTTGAGAGCGGCGTCGACGGTCTAGAGCCCGTTGCCGAGGGCGGGCGGCAGCCCGCCGCTATAGCGAGGAGGATTTATGGAGCTTCGGATACGACCGATGATCGGCGATCCCCAGGTTCCGCGGATCGCGGTGACTCCGCAACCGGAATCCGGGTGGCATTGGGTTGGCTTTTCGGTGCATCGGATGGCCCCCGGCGCGTCGCTCGCGATTGCGGCCCGACCGGGGCGGGAGCAGGCGATAGTCCTGTTGAGCGGACGCGTGGCTCTCGACTGGCGCGGACACGTCACCGAGATCGGGCAGCGGACCCGCGTGTTCGAACCCATCGGGCCTTGGACGCTCTATCTGGAGCCTGCCGACACGGCAAGCCTTCGCGCGGCCACGGCCAGCGAGGTCGTGGTCGCCGACGCCCCGGTGGACTCCGAGTGGCCCCGCTCGCATCTGTTTACGCCGGACGACGTGATTCGCGAGGTCCGCGGCGAAGGCGTGACCGAACGCGAGATCCATCATCTCTTGGATGGTCCGGGCCAGGCTGCCCGCTTGCTCCTGGTCGAGGTGCTGACCCCGGCCGGACACTGGTCCAGTTTCCCGCCCCACAAGCACGATACGGAGGATCCGCCCCGCGAAGCGGCTCTGGAAGAGGTGTATTATTACCGGCTTGACCCGGAGTCGGGATGGGCGGTGCAACGGGTTTACGATCAGGAGGGAATGGATCACACGCTGGCCATAAGCGACGGGGAAGCGGTCAAGGTGCCTCGCGGCTATCACCCCGTAGCGGTGCCGCCGGGCGTACGCGCATATTATCTGAATGCTATGGCGGGTCCCCGCCGGGCGTGGCACTTTACGGTCGACCCCGCCTTCGCCCACGTCCCCATGTTTGCGGTGAACAACCTGGCCGTCGAGGACGGGGGGCAGCGATGACCCCGCCGCCGACACTCCACGGCACCCTGAAAACCGTCCTCCTGCGTTCGCGGCTTGAGACGCCCGACCTGCCCCGGGAGCTGGCGCGTGGCCGGAGGCAGCCGCAAGCCTGGCAAAAACGGCGCCTGATCATGGTGGCTGCGGACCATCCGGCCCGGGGAACCTTGGCCGCGAGCGGCGATCCCTGGGCGATGGGCCATCGTGTCGACCTGTTGTGGCGTCTGGCCGAGGTTCTCAGCCAGCCCGGGGTTGACGGAATTTTAGCGACGCCCGATGTCGTGGAAGATCTGTTGGTGCTGAACGACTGGGGCGGCCGACAGGGCGGGGTCGACTTCTTAACGGACAAGGTCATCGTCGGGTCCATGAACCGCTCGGGCTTGGAAGGCGCGGTATTTGAGCTGGATGACCGAATTACCGCGTACACCGCCAAGACCATGGGGACCATGCGGCTCGATGGCGGCAAACTGCTCTTGCGGCTCGATCCCCATAACCCTGCCGGCGTGCTGACCCTGCAAGCGGTGGCGCGCGCCGTGGCGCAACTCGACCGCTGGAACTTGCCGGCCTTTATCGAGCCGATCAGCGTTCCCCTGGACACGGCCCACATGATTCGCCTGATCGGAGTGGCCACCGGATTAGGACCCTCGTCCATCCAGCGCTGGCTGAAACTGCCCTGGGTGGAAGACGGCGATTTCCGCCGCCTGCTGGACGCGACCACGTGTCCGGTGCTCTTGTTGGGCGGTGCCAATCCCGGCGGGCCCGAAGATCTTTCGACGCGAACCGCGCAGGCGATGGCGGCCGGCGAGCAAGTGCGGGGAGTCATGATGGGGCGGGGCATTCTCTATCCCGCAGACGGGGCGTCGCCCATCGACGCGGTGCGGAGGCTGGTGGCGGTGGTCAAGGAACGTGAAGAGGAGATGGTAGCGTGGCTTCCCCCCGCGTTTACACCCTAGGACGGTTAATCGTTGACCTCTATGGCGTGGAAATCGGCGTCGATCTGACCCGGGTTGAGCGCTTTGCCAAGTATGTCGGCGGATCGGCCGCCAACACGGCCGTCGGCTTGGCCCGGCTGGGCGTGGCGACCGGCATGATTGCGCGGGTGGGTCACGATCCCTTCGGCCGCTATCTCTTGGCGGCCCTGGCCAGGGAAGGGGTGGATACCCGGATGACCACCATGGATCCCGCATTGCCGACCGGATTGGCCTTCGCCGCCTTGCGACCGCCTGATGATTCCGAAGTGGCGTTTTACGGCGTTCCCAACGCCAATGCAACCCTAAGCGCCGAGGATCTGCATCGGGAAACCCTGAGCCAGGCCAAATTTCTGGTGGTGGGCGGCACGGCGCTCGCCTCGCCGTCGAGCAGCGAGGCGGTGTTGGCGGCCTTGGATTGCCACCGCCGGGCGGGAGGCGTGAATATTCTTGATGTCGATTGGCGGCCGGCATTTTGGGTCGATCCGGCAGCCGCCCGCGGAGTATACCGGCGCGCCTTGGCCCTGACCGACTTGGTGCTGAGTAATGAACCAGAGTTGACCTTCGTCGCCGAGGGCCGGGAAGGCTCGGCGGCGGCGGAGCACCTGTACGCGCTGGGAGTGGGAGAACTGGTGGCCAAACGGGGAGCCGCGGGCGTCGACTACTACAGCCCGCGTCAACAGCTGTCCTGTCCCGCATTTTCGGTTCCGGTGCTGAATACGCTGGGGGCCGGTGACGGGTTTGCCGCCGGCTGGGTGGCAGCGCTGGCCGACAACGTTTCCGTGCCACAGGCCCTCCGCTTCGCCTCGGCCGTGGCCGCCATCGTGGTATCGCGTCACGGATGCTCAGCGGCCATGCCTACGCGGACGGAGGTATCGCAGTTTTTAGCTCGCCAGTCGACGATGGATGCTGCCCAAAAAGGGGGGGAGGCGCTGTGAAGACGGTTCGTCAGACGACGGCGCAGGCGCTCATTGGTTTCCTGGATCAGCAGTATCTGGAAGACGACGGCGTAGAGACGAAGTTGGTGTCGGGGATCTTTGCCATCTTTGGCCATGGCAACGTCGGTGGCATCGGGCATGCGCTCGAGGTTGGCGGCGTCGAAGGGGGATTGCGCTTTATCCAGGCCAAAAACGAACAGGGCATGGTTCACGCGGCGACCGCGTTTGCCAAGGCACGGCGGCGGCGGGCGTGGTGGGCCTGCACCAGCTCCATCGGACCGGGTGCGATGAACATGGTGACCGGTGCGGCCCTGGCGACCGTCAATCGCTTGCCGGTCTTGCTGCTGCCCGGCGACGTCTTTGCCGACCGTGGGCCCGACCCGGTGCTGCAGCAGCTGGAACATCCCGGGGACGGTTCGATTTCGGTGAACGACGCCTTCCGGCCGGTGAGCGTCTATTGGGACCGCATTCAACGTCCTCCCCAGCTGGTTGACGCCCTGCTGCGGGCGGTGGCGGTGCTGACCGATCCGGCGGCAACCGGTGCGGTCACCATCTGCCTACCGCAAGACGTGCAGGCGGAAGCCTACGATTTTCCGGCCGAATTCTTCGCCCGGAGGGTTTGGCACCTGGCCCGTCCGCCCATCGACCGCAGCGAACTGGCCCGTTCGCTGGACCTGATCCGGGCATCCAAGCATCCGCTGCTCATCGTCGGCGGCGGCGTGTCGTATAGCGGGGCGGAAACCGAGGTGGCGGAGTTTGCCTCGCGGTTCGGCATCCCCTTCGCGGAGACGGCTGCCGGCAAGGGAATGGTGCCCTGGGATCATCCCTGGAACCTGGGCGGGCTGGGAGTCCTAGGGACCCAGGCGGCCAATCGGATGGCGAAATCCGCCGATTTGGTCATCGCAGTGGGGACCCGGCTGACGGATTTCACGACCGCGTCCAAGACCGCATTTGCACCCGGGGCGAAATTCCTCGCCCTCAATGTGAATCGCCGGGATGCGGGCAAACTGGGGGCCTTGCCGATCGTTGCCGACGCACGCGAGGGGGTCCGGCAGTGGACGGAGGGGTTGGCCAGGTTAGGATGGTCAAGTGGCGAGGACCCGGTGCGGATTGCGAGCCTCAAGACGGACTGGAACCAGGAGGTCGAGCGGCTGTGGAACCGGACGCCGGCCGAAGGCTTGGCGGCCACGGCCGTGCTCGGCCAAATCAATCGCGCACTGGGCCCCAACGACGTAGTGGTGGGGGCCGCCGGAGGCTTGCCAGGGGATTTGCAGCGGTTGTGGCGAAGTCCTGGTGGCGGTACCTATCACCTCGAATACGGATTCTCCTGCATGGGCTACGAGGTGGCGGCGGGGCTCGGGGTGAAACTGGCCGATGCCTCCCGAGGCGTCTACGCCCTGGTCGGTGATGGCAGCTATTTGATGCTGCACACCGAACTGCTGACGGCGATTCAAGAAGGATTGGCCGTGACCGTGGTGATCTTTGACAATGCTGGCTACCAATGTATTCAGGCGCTGGCCGAAAATCTGGGACTGAGCGGGATGGGTACCCAGTTCCGCTTTCGCGATCCCGCGCGCCGCGGCCAACCGTTGGGGGTAGACTTTGTGCGCTATGCCGAGGGCCTAGGTGCGTTGGCCATGACGGCAAGCAGTCCGCAGGAGCTGACTGCGGCGCTGGAGCGTGCTCGCCAGGCTCAGTGGCCGGTCGTCATCCATGTGCCCGTCTTGCCAGATTCCGGGAGTCGCCCGTACGACGCGACGTGGCGGGTGGACAGCGCCGCGGCCGGGGACGGACCGTCCTAGCCGGTCAACGGCGCCGCCCGCAAAGTTGCGGGGGTAGCCGAGGGGGCCAACCCAGGGAGAAGGTTCGTTGGTTCAATACAAAAGGAGGGCGATGGGCGATGGAAATAGACGGCTTGTTGTCCCCAGACGGCTGGTTGCAGCATTGGATTGGCGGTGAGCGCGTCAATCCCTCCGCCACCCAGGGGATGGACCTGGTCAATCCGGCCACCGGCGAACTCCTGGGCAAGGTACCGCTGGCCGAGGAGGCGGACGTTGATCGCGCCGTGCGCACCGCTAAGGCGGCCTTCGCGGATTGGAGTCAAACCCCCGTAGCCCGGAGGGCGCATATTCTGTTCCGTTATCAACACCTGTTGACCGAGCACGCCGACGAACTGGCCGAACTGATTACGCTGGAAAACGGCAAGACGCGATCCGAAGCCCAGGCTGAAGTGCGCCGGGCCATTGAGAACGTGGAATTTGCGGCCGGAGCTCCCACGCTGATGATGGGACGCGGTCTCGCAAGCGTTGCCGCGCACATGGAGTCGGGCTATTATCGCTATCCCATCGGGGTGGTGGCGGGGATTACGCCCTTCAACTTTCCGATGATGGTGCCGGCGTGGATGTATCCGATAGCCATTGCGCTGGGCAACACCTTCGTGCTCAAGCCGTCGGAACGCACGCCGCTGACCGCCGTGCGGGCGGCGGAGCTCTTTGCGGAGGCGGGATTGCCCTCGGGGGTGCTCAACGTGGTTCATGGTGCGCGGGCTGCCGTCACCGCCCTCTTGCGCCATCCGGGGATTCAGGCGGTGTCTTTCGTGGGCTCGCAGCCGGTGGCGGAAACCGTGTACCGGGAGGCGAGTGCGTCGGGCAAGCGGGTCCAGGCGTTGGGCGGGGCCAAGAACCATGCCATCGTTCTGCCGGATGCCGAACTGCCCCAGACGGTGCGCCAGATCACGGCGTCGGCGTTCGGGACTGGAGGACAGCGGTGTTTGGCTTGTGCCGTGGTGGTGGCGGTGGGAGACGTGGCCGATGCGCTGGTCGACAGGTTGGTCGAAGCCGCCGACCAGTTAGTGATCGGCGACGGCAGGGACTCGGCGGTGCAGTTGGGACCCGTGATCCGCGCCGCGCAGCGCGAACGCGCGCTGCACTATATCCAGCGGGGCGTTGAAGAAGGAGCGCAACTGCGCCGAGACGGGCGCAGCGATCCGGTCCCAGAAGACGGCTTCTTCATCGGGCCCACCATCTTTGACCGGGTGACCTCGACGATGACCCTCTGGCAAGACGAGATCTTTGCTCCCGTGCTGGCGGTCACCCGGGTGGGCAACCTGGATCAAGCCATTGACCTGGCCAATCAGTCGCCCTTGGCCAATGCCGCCTGCCTGTTTACGGACAGCGCGCGGGCCGTTCGGCAATTTCGCGAAGCAATCGATGCCGGGATGCTGGGCATCAACGTCGGTGTTCCCGCTCCGATGGCATTCTTTCCGTTTTCGGGATGGAAACACTCGTTCTATGGAGATTTGCACGCCAACGGGGAGGACAGCGTGGCCTTTTACACCCGCAAGAAAATGGTGACGGCCCGGTATTAGAATCGGTGTATGCGCTCTGCGGACCGGGCTCCAGCCTGCCCGCTGTCTCCGATTCCAACGCTCTACATCAAGGAAGAGGCCCGCGACGGGTGGCGTCCCGATGCGGCCTCGTTGTCGAGGCGAAGCGTCGGGGCGCCTGGGGCCGCCTTACGGGTTCCGTCGGGTTTCCTCCCGTAGCCAAGGGAGGCAGGGAGGGGGGAGCGGGAATCCGGCCGCCGGCGTGGTCCCTCCCCAAGATCTCGAGGGGCTGCAAGAACGGGATCGGTGCATGGCGGAGTTGCGGGAGACGATGGATGAGATGCGGCAGGCATTGCGCGCTATCCCCCGGAGGAATTCAACCGCGCGGTAGATCGCGCTGTGCAGGAAGGGCAGTTCCACCCCGACGGCCTCCCTCCCGCATGATCCGGGTCGTCCCCCCAAAGTCTGATCGAACTGCTGTGGAAATTTACCGAGTGCCTAAATTCCCACGATCACGCAACGTTTTCCGAGTTTTGCCAGGCCATTACGATCTGCCTGAATGAGCCCACAGAGGATCCGCAATCCCGCCTCCGTACCCTGCTGACCCTGAAGTTGCAACGCTTCCCGAAGGCGGGGCCACCCCGTCCTCCTGTCCTAACTAAGCCGCGGGCGGGCTTCGAGTTCTTGGGCCAGGACGGCGGCGAGAAACCGTCCGTACCACCCGGGCATTGCGGACCCCGCCGGGTTTGTGCCGGAGCAGATCGAGGTCGAGATAGTGATCCAGAGGAGCATAGCCTGCGGCCAATCCCGTCGACGTCGGCCGGGTCACATTGGATGATATCCTTTTCCCATCGATCTAGGGTATCAAAGGTGCGATCGCCCAATAGATGGTAATTGAACCTCTCCGCCCTAAAGGACGGAGATTCTGGGGGAACCACCGTGGCTGCGTCGCGGGTCGTGAGACCCTCGGAGTAAGCCTCCTGACTCGCCACCGCTTATCCCGCCAGCAACATGCCGGGGTTCAGCCGGGCTACGCCTTGACGCCCTCTTGAGAGGGACGGGACGGCGATACGTGATCCGTTGAGGTACCAAGCCCTCTCCGGGGCGGATCTCCCCATACATCCCCTTGTTGAGGATGTTCACCGCGCCGACTCCATCCCGGTGCGCCCGATAGTCACAGGCGCGACAATGGTAGGTTCGGCCCGCCACCTGGTTGAGATGGCCATGGTGCGGACACGTTTGAGACGTGTACGCTTCACGGATCTTGATCAGTTGGATACCGTGACGACGGAGCTTGCATTCTAAGTACTGTTCGAAACGCCCGAACTCCAAGGCCCCGACTTCTTGGTTCGTCCGTCGCGATCGGCGATGCCGTTTTTTGTCGTTGAGGGTACCGATGTCGCCCGCGTAAAGGATGGTGATTCCGCAGGCGAGACAAAACGCCACGATCTTTACCTTTTTCCCACCCCGGCGCGGGCGTGGCAAATCGGGGCTCGAACACATAGTGCGCCACCAAGTGTTGAAACCCGTCCGTGAGAGCGCGGTCGCGGCCGCGCACGCGCACAACCGCGGTAGGCAGATTATCGTAGAGAATGTGCTGCGGCACGCCCCCGAAGAACTCGAAGGCCGCGACATGCGCGGCCAGGAAGGCCTCCGTGCGCTGATG
>JAJZZH010000242.1 GCA_021797675.1 Bacillota bacterium
TCACGGCCGCGTCGTCGAGCGCAAGGTACAACACATCTTTGGACGAAACGGCAGATGGATTGGATGACATAAAAAATTCCCCCCGTAACGATATCGGAGGGAGAGCCGCTGCCTCACACTAGCAAATGGGCAGATCTCTCCCGTGGGGGCTTATTGTCGCTTCCAACGGAGAGATCATGTCGTTACCCACTTTCTTAAGTAAACCTATATTAGTAAACGCTAAAGGGGGGCTGTAAACAACAGCCTGCATATTCGCGCGAAAACTTTGGACTATACTGCCGAACGTGGCCAATTGATTAACTGGGCTAATGAGCTGCATTCGGGGCCGATAGCGCAGTAGCGTCTGCGCCTGACCATGGTTCGTAGGGCCCGTCGTCGGCGGAGTCCAACCAGCGGTAGGAGCATCCCGTTAATGCGAACCGCATATTCCAACCTTGGCCGGTCGTGCTGAGAACGGAAGATTGAGCCAAGAAACGACGAAATCCAACCACATTTTGCACATAGCCGAAAAATGTACTCGCCGCCCGTCAATATCGTAGCATGACGCAAGCGGCATGGACAAGCCAAAATAGGCGGTCTAACCAAAACTTCCAGAACCTGGCGCAGAGAGCGGCCAGGGCCCTTGCTCCATGCTTTGTCCTATGGCTTTTCGTTTCCCTTTCTAATTTTTTAGGCGTCTTATGGTAGTATAACCATAACACGAGGGCCGCGTTCGGCTCGGACATCGTCGGAGGATACTATGGGCATTGCAGGGTATCCAAGGAAGCCTAGCATTAGACCAATTATGAAATCAAGGGGGATTGTTTCATGGCTCGTAAAGGAGACGAACGGCGGCAGCAAATAATCGATTACATTCAACATCATCTAACTCAAAACGGCTATCCGCCTTCGGTCCGGGAGATCGGAGCGGCGGTCGGGTTGACGTCAACCGCCAGTGTGGCACGGCACCTCAAACGGCTGGAGGAAAACGGCCAATTGTCGCACGCTCCCTCCAAACGGCGGGCGTGGCGCCTAGACGTCAACCCGGCGGAGGTCTCCACGCTGCCGCTGGTGGGACATATTCGGGCTGGCAGCCCGGTCTTGGCGCAAGAGCAGATCGAAGACCGTGTGCGCTTGTCCACCGCCTTCTTTCACCCCGCTGCGGATTATTTACTACGCGTTGAAGGGGATTCGATGGTGGACGCTGGCATACGGCCAGGGGATCTGGTGGCGATTGCCTCCCAGTCCGACGCCGAAGATGGGGATATCGTCATCGCTATGATTGGCGATGACGCCACCGTGAAACGACTGGAAAAGCAAGACGGCCGGATTCGCCTATTGCCGGCAAATCCCGCCTATCAGCCCATCGAATCGGACGAAGTGGTCATTTTGGGTCGAGTCGTAGGCCTTCTGCGGACGTATTAAGCGCCCGTTCGCATGCCATTACGGCGTGCCAGCGGCTCAAGCCGCCCTGCACGTACACCCAGTACGGTGGCCGCATGGGAGCGTCACACGACAATTCCAACGACGCTCCCGCAATCATTCCCCCGGAAGCCATGATGACGGGGTCGGCGTATCCCGGCATTTCCCAGGGTTGTGGAATTGCGCGCGCATCGATCGGCCCGAGTTGCTGGATGGCTCGACAAAAGCGTTCGACGCGGCCAGGCTCTTGCAGACGGATGGCGGTAATCAAGTCAGGCTGCGAAGGCTCGGGACGCACGTCGAATCCCGCGTTGGCCCAGCGCCAACGAAAGTAAGCTGCCCCCATCATGGCTTCGCCCACCAATTGCGGCGCCAAGAAGAGCCCCTGGGCGAACAACCGCAAGTACGGACCCGTTGGGCCCACTTCCGTTCCGACCGTGGGGGCGATAAGTTCTTCGCCTACCAGGCGGACCAGCTCGGCCTTGCCGGCGACATATCCCCCGGTAGGAGCAATGCCCCCACCGGGATTCTTCAATAAGCTGCCCGCGATTAAATCGGCTCCCCACGCGGTGGGCTCATCGACCTCCGTGAATTCACCGTAACAGTTGTCTACCACCACGTATGCGCCGAGGGCATGCGCCGCGGCGATCGTCCGCCGAATCCGATCGCGGTCCCACTCACCATCCACGGTGTACCCCCGCGAGCGCTGAATGAACACCAACTTCGGTCCCCGCTCCTCCCCACGGCTCAACGGCGTGAATGTGCCTGAGGGCGACAGCGCAGCATCGCGGACACGGATTCCTCGGCGTCCTAAGCTCAGTGGATGGCTGTGCCCCAAGAGTGGCTGGAGGGTGTCGTATACCCGACCGTCCGCGATCCAAAGCTCTTCCCCCGGAGCTAGTAAGGCTTTGAGGGCGGTGGTCAACACGTGGGTCCCTGAAGCCCACTGCGGGCGCACCAGCGCCGCCTCGGCGTTCAGCGCCGCCGCATAGACCCGGTCCAGGCCCTCGCGGCCGCGGTCGCCATATCCGTATCCCGTACTGCCGGCCAAATCAGTTTGGTTTATCCCGGTCTCGGCAAAGGCTTCAATAACGCGAAGCGTATTGATTTGGACGGTCGTCGCGATCTGCCGCCACACCGGCCGCACTTGCTCCACCCAGGAGGCTAAAGGCTCCATTCCGTCGTTTGTCTCCAATCTCTTAACCCAGCCCGCCACGGCCTATGGCGGGCTCTCCTTCGGCACCATCCCGCGACCGAAATCCTGCGTGCCCTGCCTCTTGCGGCAGCCCATAGTCCGGCGGCAGCCGCGCGCGGCGTTCGCCGGGTCCAGGTGCCTCGAGAAGACGCGCGGAACCTGCCCCAACCGGAATATTTTTTCATCCCCGGGTGATCTCGCCGCTAGACCCGCGACGGATGATCAAAGCATGCACCGCCCGCCGCGATGCCGGGTTGACCAGCATAGTCTTCGACCAGTGCGGTCCCCGCGACGACCGATCAGCGCCCCACCCATCTCGCTCGCACAAACGACGACCATCAGCTTTCAAACACCACGCACGCCCGGAACGCATACCGAACCCAACGTCCGCGAGAAGCTCAGGCCTTCAGGCCTAGGAAGGCAAGCTGGCGTCCGTCGTTAGACCGCAACGGCCCTGCGTTTGTGTTCATATTGTCCCCCATCTTGACGTGGGCCACGCGCTGACCGTCGACCGTAATATCGGGGGGGCCGACGCGCGGTGGATACCCGGCCTTTCCGCACGCCGGCATATTTGCCGCGGGGCACGGGGGCTACGACGAGGTCGCCCGTTTGAAGGCCGACATGCATCTTGCGGCGCGATCGATGCCGGATCGGAAAGCCGCCTTGGTCCGTGCCGCACACTTGCCGGATGCCTCATCCCTGCGCGGACCCTCTACAAACCTAAACAGCCAGGTTGCGGAACTGCTCCGGCGCACTTTCTCCTACGCACAGCGCATCATAATCCTGCTCTTTAGCAAGGCGTTCACCATCGCGACGTCTTTACGCGGTTTATGGGCTAGCGCTGGCATACCTGGGAAGCCAAACTCACCTGCGGTCCGGTCATCTTGATCATCGCCCAGGTTCCAACGCGTCGCACCATCCCTGCGCACGGCTAGCCCTTTCCCGAGCTTGCGTTTAACGTGATCAGAGAGCCGTGCATTCGAAAAGCATTCTGCATCGAAGGAACGGAGCCGCTCGCTCCCAAGGTCCCGGCGGCCAGGGTGGTCATAGCTTGGGCTTGCCAGCCCTCGGCGGTCGCCGTGGAGTCTATGACGCTAAAGCGTCGATATCCAAATGATTGTTCGGTGCGTAGAGACAACACGAAGGCGTCGTGCCGAACAAGGTGCGCCAGCGGATCGCCACCATAATGATAGACGCTATCTTATCGGATCCGCACTGCGCAGTCAATCGCCGTCATGCTGTCCATCCCTCTTCTTCGCTAGCCCAAACGCTCCATATGCTCAAACAGGTGATCCTTGAGCCTTCGAAATCCGCGGCGGGTAACCGCGGACAGGGTCAGCACGGGATAATTCGCAAAATGGCCGCGAAGATTCCGGGATGCGGCATCCGACGCCAGGTCAGCCTTATTGGCCACCACCAGCCAGGCGCCGGGCAAGGTTCCTCCCAGCGCCGCCAGCTGCTCATCCATCGGCGCGACCGACGCCATTCGGCTGTCCATCACATGCACAATCATCTCCGCGACAAAGAGGCGTTCTAAGGTCTCAGCCATCGCGTGGCGGACCTTGACTTCAGGATGCACGCCTTCGAACAACCCCACGCCATCGGTTAAGGTCAGTGCGCGACCCCTGGGGAGTTTGCCGTTCACTCGGACGGTTAACCCATCGAGATGCTTCAACGCCACGCGGGACACCAGTTCGCTCCGTGCGGCATCCACGGACATGACCGTCTCATCATGCAAATCGCGCCGGCGATAGACTTCGCTCACGCCCAAGTAGGCGGCAAAATTCAACAGCAACAGGGTCTTGCCCACATTGGGGCGTCCCACCAGTGCCACCTGCACCGCCCCACCCCTATTTCGCCCCCGGGTCGAAGTCGACCCAGGATAGTTCCATCAAGGTCTCCCGGGACGTAGCCACCCTACGCTTGACCAGCCGCAGCGCTTGACGGCGGATGGCTCGTTCCATCAAATTGCGTACCATGCGCGCGTTTCCTGCATACGGGTGAGCACTATCGGCTATGCGATTGAAATAATGCTCCAATTCCCCTTCGGCGCCCGGGGCCAAGACGTATTGGCGCTCTCTCAGCATATGCCGGCAAATGGTGACCAACTCCTGAGCCGTGTAGGGGGGGAAGTCGAGGATCATGCCGAAGCGCGATCGCAACCCGGGATTGGTTTCTACGAACAGATCCATCTCTTTCGGGTATCCCGCCAAAATGAGCACAAATTGCCCTTTGTAATCCTCCATGGCCTTGACCAGGGTATCGATGGCCTCCTTACCAAAATCTTTGGGCCCTCCCCGGGCCAGGGCATACGCCTCGTCGACGAACAAAATGCCGCCGAGGGCCTTGCGAATGGCGTCCCGCGTTCGTTGGGCCGTATGGCCGATGTACTCCCCCACCAGATCGGCCCGCTCGACCTCGATTAGATGGCCTTTCGTGAGCACCTCCAACGAACGAAAAATGCCTCCCAACAGCCGCGCCACCGTGGTTTTGCCCGTCCCCGGAGGACCCTTGAAGACCATGTGCAGCATCTGCGTTTCCACTTTAAGTCCCACTTGTTGACGCCGACGCTGAATTTCGACCAAAGCTTCGATTTCACGGATGACCATTTTCACCGTGGTTAATCCAATCAACGCATCCAACTCCTGAAACACGCCATCGCGCCGCAATGCTGCGCCGGTCGCCGCCGACCGCTCCCGGTCCTCCTCCGCCTGGTTGGCACCCAATTGCCGGAGGTGGCGCACGGCGGTTTCCCCGCCAATCCGCCCTCCTTCCAGCCAGTACAAGACGTCTTGCCGCGTGCGGGGATGGGTGGGCTCGACCGGAGCGCTTCCCTCTGCCATACCAGCCTCCCCTTTGGCCCGCTCAGGGCGGACCGTCGTTGTCTGCATTCCTTTCCGTTTCGTTTAGAGTATATGGCTTACCTGGCGTCAACCTGCGTTTTTGTCGTTCCGCATTCTCCCCCCACGGCTCCGGGTCGCCTATCCCCTTTTTCGTTCGGGCGCGCCATTCCGGCGCTCCGCCCACTTGAGAAATTGGTGGCAAGTGTCGGCGAATTTCGCATATGCATCATCCATAGGACAAGCACGCTCGTCACAGCTTGTCGGGCAACCCGATGGTGCGCAATGTCTGGGGATCTTTTCGGAGGCGATCCGATGCTCATTACATCTCGCGTCCCACTTATGGGACGCGTTCGCGAGGGCCTGCGAGCGGTCGGGATCATCGGTGGCGCGCTACTGATCGCCATGGCTCCAGACGCACGCCCTCCCGCCCCGACAACTACCGACGCACGGCCCAGTGCGCCGTTTTGGCACCCCTTCGCGGGCCGTCCGCCAGCCATCCCGCAAGCGGTCCACCATCGCCCACCCAGCCCGTCCGCGCCGTCGCGATTTCGAGGGCGAGCAAACACACCGCGGAACTTCTCGCCGAGCGGTCTGCGGTTGCTCGCCCGTTTGGTAGAGGCGGAAGCCGGCAACCAACCTTTTGTCGGCCAGGTGGCGGTCGCCGCCGTGGTCCTGAACCGCTTGGCGGAGCCGGGATTTCCCAAGACGCTGGCGCACGTCATCGATCAGCCGGGGCAATTCCAATGCGTGACCGACGGCACCATTCGCGTTCGGTATCGCCGCCTCGCCTGGCTCGCGGCCCAAGCCGCGGCGACGGGCTGGGACCCGGTGGGGCACGCCCTGTATTACTACAATCCCCGCTATATCCAAAACCGATGGATCCTTGGTCAGCCTGTGGTCGCCCGCATCGGCAGCCAGGTATTTGCCCGCTAGCCTGGCGTCCTCACGGACTGCCCAACCAGCCCCTGGGCGGCCTTGACCAAGGTGTCGAGAGCGCGTTCCTCGCCCCAAGCGGCCAGGTCCAGCCAATGAACATCGTCCTCACCGCGAAACCACGTCATCTGCCGTTTCGCCAATTGTTCGCTGTGGCGGCGGATTAGCCGCTCAAGTTCTCCCAGGGTTAATCGTCCGAAGCACCAATCGACGGCTTCCCGATAGCCGATCGCGGAGAGGCTCTGTGCGCGCGGAGCAACCCCGCGGCGCAAGAGGTCTTCGACCTCCTCGACCAGTCCTTCGGTCAGCATCGCCTCGGTGCGCTGCGCAATACGGCGGTGAAGCTCGGCCACCGGCC
This sequence comes from Bacillota bacterium, assembly GCA_021797675.1. Classification (GTDB taxonomy): domain Bacteria; phylum Bacillota; class Sulfobacillia; order Sulfobacillales; family Sulfobacillaceae; genus JAJZXC01. The sequence continues at coordinate 6,731 of JAJZZH010000242.1, forward strand.
GAAAAACCACCCAATACGATACCCGGTACGGAGAAGGCCCTGCATTACGCACCATCGGCTGTCCTGTGTTCCACCACACCTCCAAAGCGCGGGCGAGCCTTCGGCGGTCTCCGGCCGAGATCTTCTGGTAGCTTTCGGGGTCGACCATGCGCAAAGCCCGCCGAATGGCCTCCCACCCGTATTGCCCAGCTGCCTCGGCAATCTGGCGCCGAAGTGGGGCGTCTTGGTCTTCGGCAGGGAACGCATAATCCCGCACCACCGCCCTGAGCCAGAGCCCGGTGCCGCCAACCAAGAGCGGCAGACGGCCACGCCGGTGAATCGACTCGATGGCCGCGAGCGCCTGGGCCTGGTAATCGGCCACGGTAAATCGCTGATCCGGATCGACGACGTCGATTAAATGGTGCGGCACACCCTGTTGCTCCCTGGGCCGCACTTTGGCGCTGCCGATATCGAGCCCGCGATAGACTTGGGCGGAGTCGCAAGAAACGATCTCCGCTCCTATCCGACGCGCGAGCGCGATAGCCAGCGCGCTCTTACCCACCGCGGTCGGACCGGCGAGGACCAACAAGGGCGGTCTAACCTTTGCGTCCAAATCTTCGATCCACCTCTTCCAGCCCGAAATGCAGGAGCGTGGGCCGCCCGTGCGGACAGCTACGGGGATCGCGACAGGCCGCGAGCTGCACGATCAGCCCGGCGATTTCCTCATCGGTGAGGGGCCGATAGGCCTTAATCGCCGTCCTGCAGGCCGCCATAGCCGCGGCAGCCTCCCTCCACCGGGCCCAAGGATGCGGGTTGTCCGGTGCATTCTCGCAGAACCCTTCCAATATGCGCGCCAGCAGTTCCGATGCCGGGCTCGGTTCACTCAGCGCTTCCGGCACCGCGCGCACCACTAGCGTGTCCTCGCCGACCGCCGACCAATCGAAGCCTAGCCCTTCCAGCTCCGCGCGGCGGCTTTCCAGTTCGCGCACCACCAGCGACGGTAGATTCACGCCAATTCCGGGCACCAGCCACTGGCTGTGGGTAGACCGGGCAAATTCTTCCCGAAATTTTTCGAAGTAGATTCGCTCGTGGGCGGCGTGTTGATCAATGAGATACAGTCCCAACGGGCCTTCTGCCACAATATACTTGTGGCGCCATTGGCCCAGCGCACGCATCTGACCGAGTTCCGCGGCCAGGGGTGAGGTTTCGCTGGCGTCGGCCGCCACGGACTCCTCGGCTCGTGTCGGAGCCCCCAGCGGATCGGATGCTGCCGTCCAAACCGTTTCCTGACGCACGGATGCGTCGTCTGCGGACCTTGCCTGGTCTGACGCCGAAGGCCAGTACGGCATAGACGAGGCCCCGGCTAGGCGGTCGCGTACCGCCCGATAGACCAATGCCGCCACTTGTCGCTCGCCATCAATGCGCACGGTCATTTTTTGGGGATGGACGTTCGGATCCACACGCAGCGGGTCGACCATGATTTGAAGACAGGCCACGGGAAATCGTCGCTCCGGCAGTTCGGGGCGATAGGCTTCTTCTAGCGCGGAGCGCAGCGCCCAGTTGTGCACCAAACGACCGTTGACGGTCACGATCTCGGCTTGCCGAGTCGCCCGCGAAATCGCCGGCGACACCACCAGCCCTTCAATGCGCACCGTCCCGTCCACATTGGCAAAGTCCAACGGAAGGCTGGCCTCGGCGGCCTCCCGCCCAAAGGCCGCCAGCGTTACAGCGCTCACGCTGGCATTTCCACGCGTGTCGAAGAGCACGCGCTCGCCCGTCTCCAGGTGAAATCCGATTTCCGGATAGGCCAGCGCCAAGGCGGTCACCAACTGCTGAATAGGCGCCAGCTCCCCGGCATCGCTCTTCAAATGGCGCAAACGCGCCGGCACCGTATAAAAGAGATCTTCGACCGTAACCGTCGTCCCCGCCGCCGCCGGCACGGACTCGATGCGCGGTTGGGTGGTCCCCGCCTGATATAAGCGGAATCCGGTTGGGGCATCGGCGGGACGCGTCGTCACCGTGATCCGGCTCACCGCGGCGATAGCTGCCAACGCCTCACCGCGAAAGCCCAGCCAATTAGCGCGGGCCAAGTCTTCCATCGTCTCCAGTTTAGAGGTGGCATGGCGCTGTATCGACAACATGAGATCGGCTCGGTCCATCCCTTGACCGTCATCGCGCACGGAAATCTCCGTTTTCCCGCCGCCCTCGACGCGAATCTCTATTCGGCGGGCGCCGGCATCCAGACTGTTTTCGATGAGTTCCTTGACTACCGACGCCGGCCGTTCTACCACTTCTCCCGCCGCGATTTGATCGCGGATGGATGGCGCCAAAATCCGAATCGCACCCATCTATCCGTCCCGCCCGTTCTGAGCCCGCGCATGCCAGTCGGCCAGCCACTGCCACGCCGCGCGTGGACTGATCTCGTCGGGGTCCAAGTCGCTGACTGCCTGCAGCAAGGCTTCCGCCAGCGGGTTGGGCGGTTGCATCAGACGCAACTGTTCGACGGAAGCAGGGGTACCCGCGCCGCTGACTTCATAGCGGTGCAGTGCCGCCCGGGCCCGCTCGAGGACCACCCGGGGCAATCCCGCCAAGCGGGCAACTTCCAATCCGTAGGAGCGATTGGCGCTGCCGGGCAGCACGCGATGGCTAAACACCAACTGCCCGTCATCCTGGCTGACCACCTCGACGGTCCAATTCTGTACACTGGGCCGCTGGTGGATCAAATCGGTCAACTCATGGTAGTGGGTGGCAAATAAGGTGAACGGGCCCGGCGCCTGCGCCAGGTAATCGACCACCGCCGAGGCGATCGCCAGGCCATCGTAGGTTGACGTGCCCCGACCTAATTCGTCCAACAGAATTAAACTTTGGTCGGTCGCCTTGCGCAAAATATATGCCACCTCTTCCAATTCGGCCATAAACGTGCTCTGTCCTCGAAACAGGTGGTCGTCCGCCCCGATCCGAGTGTAAATGCCGTCCATCACCGGCAATTGAGCCCAGTGGGCAGGCACCGCCATGCCCAGGTGGCCGAGAAACACCGCCAGGGCCACGGCGCGCATAAAGGTCGATTTGCCTCCCATATTCGGACCCGTCACGATCATCATCCGTTTGGCATCCTCAGGCAAAAAATCGGTAGGCACGTAATGATCGATGACCGTTTCGAGCACGGGATGGCGTAGCGCGTGAAAACTCGGCGCGCTCCTACCATCCGTCCACTCCGGCCAGACATAGCCCCGTTCGCCAACCACCCGTGCCAGGCCCGCGAGCACATCGATTTCCGCTAGCGCCTCCGCCAGACGGTTAAGCTCGGCTGCCGAACTGCTAACCTGCCCGAGGATGGACTCGGTACGCGCCGCCTCGATCGCACGCGCTCGTTCTTCCGCCACCAAGATTTCGGATTCCAACGCCAACAAACGGTCCGAGGTATAACGTTCGGTTTTCGTCATGGTTTGTCTGCGTCGCCAATCCTCCGGCACCGCCGCGCTTTGGGTCCGACTCACTTCTAGATAGTAACCGAACGCGCGATGAAACCCCACTTTCAGAGACCGAATGCCCGACCGTTCACGCTCGGCTTGTTCCAGATCGGCCAGGGCCTGCCGATGATCTCGGGCCAGGGTACGCGCCTGGTCAAGCGCCTCGTCGACCTCTGGGCGGAACATACCGCCTTCATCCCAGCGCGCGGGCGGTTCATCGCTTAAGGCTGCAAGCGCCTCTTGCAAGGCGAGGACTTCCTGGCTGGTCGAGGGCAAGGATTCCCCGACCTCAGACGCCACCTGGCGGATGCGGTGATACGCTTGCAGCCCCGTGCGCAGTGCCAGCAAGTCGCGGGGAAATCCCAGTCCTAGGCTTAACCTGGATATCCGCCGGCCCAGGTCGCCAATCCGGTCGAGTTGTTCGGCTGCCTGGGCCAGCGCCAAGGGCGCGTCCTGCCAACGCTGGATTCGGATGCTGCGTTGCCGAATCGCGTCCAAATCCGCCAAGGGCCGACCCAGCCAACGTTTCAAGAAGCGCGCTCCCATCGGAGTCCGGGTGCGGTTCAGTACCCGGTACAAATCCGGACCCCCATCGGCGCTCAAGATATCCAGGCTGGCTAAGGCATGCGGACTCAGCCGCATGCCTGCTTCGGGATCCAAGACATGCACGGCGCTCCAGTGCCGAATCTGCCGCTTTTGACTGAAATCAAGATAACGCACCAGCACTGCCAGCGCGCGCTGAGCACGCGGAACCGCGTCGAGCCCCCATCCGCTCAACGTCGCCGTACCCAGCCGGTCAGCCAACTCGCGCTCCAATTTGGCACCGCTTTTGAGGCCTTCGAACCATTGCTGCCCCTCGATGGATCGCCCGGTCAGCTCGGTCGACATCGGCCAATTGGATAGGTATTCGTCGGGCTGCCAACGCCGCCATTCCTCCAGCACCTGTTCCGTGCGAAATCCCGTCGCTTCGGTCACAAAGAGGAGACCGCTGGCCAGTTCGGCCACCGCCAGCGCCCATCCCCGGCTGTCGCGATACAGCACGCCAAACCGGGGCGCCGCCACGGAGTCTTCGGCGATAAAAGTCCCCGGTGAAAAACTGCGTACCACCTGACGTTCGACAAGTCCCTTGGCCTGGCGCGGATCCTCCATTTGTTCCGCCACCGCGACCGAAAGACCGGCATTCATGATCTTCTGCACATAGGTCATCAGTGCATGATAAGGCACACCGCACATGGGAACCTGTCCGTCCCGCGAGGTTAATTGCACGTCCAAGATAGGAGCGGCCAGCTCCGCATCTTGGCAAAAGAGCTCATAAAAATCCCCTAGTCGAAAAAACAGCAGGGCGTCGGGGTTTTCTTCCTTGAGCCGCCGATATTGTTCCATCATCGGGGTGACCGGACCATTCTCCCGGCCAAGTGACGTGCTTGCCATAATCCCTCCCTCCGGGGGGCGGCTAAGGAGATCCTTCTGCCCATGCCGTCGAACATTGTCAATAGAATCTTCTCAAACCCTGGCTTTGGGGTCAAGCGGAAGTCGGCTTAGCATCGACAGCCGCACGCATCTCCTTCGAATCAGGCCTTTCGCGGCCAGGTCATTCCACGGCCCAGACTGGCCGCCAACCAAAGTCCTTCCAAAAGCCCTGAGGGTGCCCAACTGCAACCGGTCAATTGATAGCGCTCCATCGTCAGGGTAAGCAGCTGGAGACCCGGTGCGACCAGTTCCGCGCGGTTGAGGGGGACTCCCTGGGCGACCAAGTCTGCTGGCTTCAATCTGGCCACCCTGTCCGCAAGACGGGCAATTCCCCCTGAAGACACGGCCGCAAACGGACGCAAGCCGAGGAGAAGACCGAGAATGTGTCCCATTCCGCCCACCACCACGGCGGATTGCGCGGGGCCAACGGCCGGCCAGTGGACCTCGCTCGGGTCTGGACGATGGACTCCCACCGGAAGCGAGAAACTCGCGGTGGAAGCCACCAACTCCATGCTGCCGCCGCCGATATCCACGACCAGCGTCTGATGGATATTTCTGTACGCAGAAATTCCCAGCCGGGTGAGCCACCCCTCTTCGCGACCGGAAAGAATCCAGACCGGCACCGGCAAATCGGCCGCCAACTGCGGCCGTTCCCTGAGCACTTGGCCTCCGCCGATCAAGAGGCGGTCTGGGGGGTCGGGACGGTTAAGCCAGGCGCCCACAGTCTCGCTCAGGAGTTCGCGGCCAGCAACGGAGTCGCGGCTCATCAGCTTCACCACGCGCCGCGTCTTCAGCAACGGGCGTTCCAATTCCACCGCAACCAGGTAAGATACGGTGGTTGAGCCGATTTTCAAGGCGCCAACTCTCAACACGGCGTCACGGCTCCCCAGTCCGCCACCCAGAGGATCCTCGACATGCCCTCCACTCCTCTCCCCATCGGAAACGCTGCAGTAATTGCCCAAACTCCATTGCACCGCGGAGTAACGGCCATGAACTCTCCCACCGCCTGGCTACGCCGAAGCGGGGGTTTCCGGGGTGAGCCCCTTCGCTTCCTGGTTCGCCAACCGCTGCGTGGGAAGCCTAGGAGCTTGTCCATAAATCCCCATGAGCACGTGCAAAACTACAATATATTCCACAGTTTCTGGAAACGGTACCATATATTGTGGATACGGTTGGCATGATTCGAATTAATGGACATGCTCCTAGGGACCTTATAGGACCGCCAGCCATACGGAAACCGCGGTAGGATCCGCTGAAGCGCGGAGCCCACCCCTTGGCGACTCCCCCCCATGACCAATGGTTGCAATGGTGATGGATGGACAATTCGATGGTTGCTATTGGATGCAGGATGGGAGTGGGGTGAAAACCGATGGCGGATTTGGCCACCGAGGGCCGAGGATTCAACCCGACTCCCGGGTCGTGACCGATGGTTCATGGCGACCCGTCCCGCGCCAAGCTGGGGTCTTCGGCGTCGGCGAGGGATGGCAGAAGACGGTTGGGTGGTTGGGGAAAGGGAAGGTGTGAATGAGGGTGGCCCATCGGAGCGTGCGCGATCAGTTGTCTCGCGGGGGAAAATCGCCAGCGAGCGGCGTTGGGACTAACCGACCGCACCGACGCGCCCGCGGTGTTCCCGCGCTTGGGGGCTTGCGGGGGGTGAGCCCCCAAGCGCGTCGCTGGATCGCGTTCCGGACTATACCGGGCCGTCGAGGGCGGGCCCGGTATAGTCCGAATGGGTGGCAAATCCTCCTCCCACGGGTCTGCAATAAATGGCGTCGAAAAAAAGGAGGCTTTGAAAACCATTGTAAGATTACGGGGTTGAGACCCCAAGGCAGACGTGGCACGTTCAAAAAGGGGGGCTAGCCCCCTATAGGGTGATCATTCTTTTTCGCTATGATTGTATCTGCATTCAGTAAAATCGTGGAACAGAAAAGAGGATAATGAGTTTCGGTGTAGAAAGCGATAAGTTTTTCCGTTTTCTCGCCGTGATTCGGGGTTTTGGTGAACCGATTATATCTCTATTTTAAGTACTTTTGTAGACGGATGGTCGATCACTCTGGGTGGGTCCGTCGCTGTCCTCAAAATCATCGAACCCAAAAATCGAATACGGCCTTGTGGAGTGCGTGAGGTCGAATCAAAGGAGAGTTGCATGGTGAATTCAGTAGCCTGCAGTCGGTCTGCGCGTCGAATCATGGCGTTAATGAGCGTGGCCGCATTGGGCTCGCTGGCTGCGCCCCCCGTATGGGCCGCTCCGCCTTCATCTGGCCCGGTAACGACGATTACCGCCACGAGCACCACGGACATTGCGGAGGCGATATCCACTAGCTCCAACGTCACGTTTACATCGGGGACTTATAATCAAACGGTGTTCATTACGGGCGCGCAGTCGAACACGACCATCCGGTTTGCCCCCGGCTCCTATACCGGGCTTTCCTTCGTGGTGGATGCGTCCGGCATCACCTTCGAGTCGGCGGCTTCCGGACCCGGCAACATGGCGACCTTTTCCGGAAGCGGGCCCATCTTCACGCTGGAGTCGGGCGCGACGGGCACGACGATAGAGGATCTTCGCTTTACCCAAATTACCGATCCCAGCGATTCCGGCGTCATCACCGTGCCGGGCACGGGGGTCAGTGGCGTCAACATCACGAACAACACCTTTACGGATTTGCAGGACACGGCGATCGGGTATCACGGCAATCCAAACATGGGCAGCGGATGGACCATTTCGGACAACACCATCAGCGGGCTCAGCGGCGGCAACGCATCCACCTTGTCGAATGGTCCCTCCGGGATTTGGCTGGGAAATTTGGCCAGCAGCAAGATTACCGGCAATACGATTACCGGGACGTCGACGACTACGACGACGCCCACCGTGTCCAATACGGCTTGGGCGGGCATCCTGCTGACCGGAGGGACGGGGACGCTGACCGGTACCATCGATGTGGGCGCCAACCAGCTCCTGAGCACCAATGAAGGCAACACGGTGAGCAACAACACGGTCATGAATGTCTGGCACGAGGGGATCCAGGTCGCCTTCGGCAAGGACATCAAGGTGACCGGAAACTATACTGCTCTCTGATCAAAAATTGTTAACACACAGGCTTGTGAATCCATGCACAGCGCGAGTTCCCTGTTCTCCTATGCTACCATTGACTGCGCGGCTACCAATGACACCAATGCATGCTAAAAGG
>JAJZZH010000028.1 GCA_021797675.1 Bacillota bacterium
ATCGCCACGCGGGGCACTTCCGTGGGTAGGGCCCGCACCACCGTTGCGTGGGGAATCCCCAGGACCTGCAGCACGTCCCCCGCACAAGCGGAGGTGAGATATTTGGCTACAATATCTTGACTGGCGCGAGAAATCCGGATATGCATTCGCGTTGGCCTCCCCGGGAAAGATTCATTCAGAGCATTGTAGCCTGAACGCATGCCTGCAGCAAGCGACGGGTTCGGATTCGGCTGGCCAGCCAGTCTCGCGGCGCCTCGATTCCTCTTTCGGGGCAGATCGAATTCACCCCAGGCAATAGCTGGGCGGGAGGCCCGGTAACGGTTTCCTGCCCCCGTGTACGTGGAAACGGCTCATGCCACCGAAACATCGATTCAACGTAGACTCAGCCCGCAAGGTCCCCGGACCCAAGCGCACAAAACGCGGACCACATGCCTGAATACGATCGGAGAGCCATCGTTTCATGAGGTCTGTGCAATGTGCAATGTTAGCCGCAGAGGACGTCCCAAACCATGCCGGATTGCCCGCCCGATGAGGGCCCGGATCAACAACGCTAGAAACTCGACACCCAACAGCCCCTCGATGCGTGCGGTGTCTGGGGAAACCGAGCCTGCGCACGCCGGATCCGATCTGGCCGATGTGCGATGAAAACAGTCCGTACATTCTTGGACCAAGTCACTGATGCGCAAGGACACAGCGATGGGGCATCTCCGGCATTGCCTTGTCGCGCTACGGCGACGCAAGGCGCTCCTTCCTGTGCGTTGGAGTACCAAGGTCTTTGACGAAGTCGGTTGGCAGCATTGGCAGGCCGTCCGCGAACACGTCGCGATCTACCATGGTGGATAGATGGGAACACGTGTGCTGTGGTGGTTGGCTGTCACGGCCTTTTAACAAGGATTTTGTGCACCCCTGAACGACGCCAACTGAGTACGTCGGGCCACGGCGATAAGGTAGCCGCCACTTTAGCCAGCCGATGACATACCTTTAGCCCCAACCCAATCGTCACGGCACCGCCACCTGTCGCCGATGCCGCCCGGGAGCGAAAGATGATAATGGATGACGAGGCCGTACGGTCGCACCCTATCCGCCATTCATTGGTGACGGTCCGATCCACACCGTGGTCCGGCAACTTTCGTCCCTGACCATGCGCGCCTTACTCCCGGGCGTCGGCCACCGGCGGAACGACGTCGGCCGTTTCCACCAGCCACTGGAAAATCCGATTTTTCAATCCCGCTTCGACGGCCGCCAAGGCCGGATCCCCGCTCCGGTTCAGCAATTCCCTGGGGTCTTCGGCCAAATCGTACAATTCATCCGTCTCATCATGGCGATAGACATATTTAAAGCGCTCGGTGCGGCACATAATCGCCTTGGTATGCTCCGGCCCCTCGCTGCGCTGGGCGCTGAGCCGCGGCCAATAGAGGCCGGTCGGCCGCTGCCCGCCGAGACTTTCCAGCTCCATGCACTGCCGTTCCTGCGCAAGTCGCCCGCCTTCGGCAAACACGGCGTCCCGGTGCGGACGCTCTGGGTCGGTCAGCAGGGGCGTCAGCGAACGGCTAAAGCCTGGGTGTGGCCACGGGATGCCCACTAGGTCACTGAGCGTCGCCGGCAGGTCCACCAACTCGCACAGCTGCGCCCGTACTCCCGGGATGACGGCCTGTCCCGCCGGGGGCTTGATGATGAAAGGCACCCGGGTCAGACAGTCCTCAAACGTATTCTGGGTTTTTTCCACCAGCCCATAATCGCCCGCAAAATCGCCGTGGTCTGAAAAGAAGAACAAGGCGGTGTCGTCATAGCAGTCGAGCGCCTTCAATCCGTCCACCAACGTGCCGAACAGGTTGTCCAGGCGTGCGCACATCCCGTAATAGATGGCCCGAAGCTCGGTCCACTCGGCTTCGGACCACTCCGCAAGCCCTTGATGCGCGGAAATCCACCGCAGCATGCTCGGCTTGCGGGAAAAATCCGTCGCCATCGCCCGGGGTGGCAGCCGATTGCGTGCGATTGCCTGATCCCACGGGGCGGGGACGCCGTACGGTGGATGGGGATGGATGAGCGCCAGATAGACGGCGAAAGGCTGATCCTGGTGGGTCTCCCGCGCTATCCAGGCCAGAGCGCGGTCAATCGTCGCCTGGTCGCGGTCCATCCACGGTTCGTCAGGACGCCCCAGCCGGCCTTGATAAAAGCTGTAATAGCGCGGGTCGGACGGATCCCCGCGCCACTCCTGTTCCGGCGGACCCGCGGAGAGGGTGAGCGAGGGATCCCGTTCTGCCCGATAGCGCACGTCGGCCACCGCGGCCGGATCCGCATCGGCGGGAATCAAGTCATTCTTGCCGCCCCACCAGATTCGGTAGCCCGCCGCCTTTAACACCGCCAGAAGATTGGGTTCGTCGGGCTTCAGCATATGATACATCGTCCGGTGACCGCGCACGTGGGGGTACCAACCGCTCATAAACGAACAGCGACTGGGAGTGCACACGGGGTTCTGGCAAAAGGCATTGGCAAACGATACCCCAGATTCCGCCACCATGGCGTCGAGGCGCGGGGTGAGCGCTGCAGGATTGCCTACGTGGCCCAGCACGTCGCCCCGCCATTCATCGGGCACAAATAAAATGACATTGGGCCGTGGCTTCATGACGTCTCCTTTCGCGTTTCTCCAACCGCCGAGTCCTGGGCTCAGGCCGGTTCACCCGTTGCGGGCCGCTCGTCCTGCGCTTTCTGGCATCGGGGAGCCGCACCTTGACACGCGCCCGGCGGTTATACGAATCCCGCATCCCGCCGCGTCTGGTCGGTCGCCGAGGAAAAATACGTGCGGGCGGGAGCATCCCCCGGCACCACGGTGTCCGATAACGTGGCCGGCAGCGGTCCGATAAGCGCGATCAACGGCTTTCGCAGCGCGGTGACCACGTCGGGATGCGCCTTGGCTACATTGTTCCGTTCGTCAGGATCCCGGGTCAGATCGAATAACTGTTCATCCAGAGCAGGGTCCTGATAGTTGACGACGTAATTCCACGCCAAATTTCTGACCGAGGCATGCGAACCCCAGCCGATGACGACGTGTGGCCGACCGCTTTCAGCCCCCGCCGCGCGAAGCGCCCAGACGTCTTCCCCCGCTACCGGATCGTGAGCCACACCGAGCATTCCGAGTGCCGTCGGCAGCACGTCATGACTTTGCACCAGGGCCCGGGAGACGGTGGCCATCCCGGCCGGATGGCGAGCTATCCACAACATGCGCGTGTTATGCGCATAGAGGCGGTTCGGGGCCTTCGAAAACTGGCCGTGGTCCATCAGTTCTGTACCGTGGTCGTTGACCACCATGACCACCGTACGCCGATCGAGACCGGTCCGCTCGAGGGTGTCGAGCAGGTGGCCTAACCATCGGTCGACAAACGCCAAGTAGGCAAGGTAGAGCGCGCGCGTGCGTTCGATTTCTTCCGGCGAGAGGTCGCGTTCCGTGTAGTTTACGGGATAGATGGCCTCGATGTTCGTAGCGGACGGCTCTGCTTCCAACCCCCAGCGGCGCAGATACGGCCGGGGAGGATCCCATGGCTCGTGAGGGGCGAACGAATCCACCCAGAGGAAAAACGGCTCGGCGGCAGAAGCGGCAAGCACCCAGTCAGACGCCTTCAAGAATACCTGAGCGGTGGTCCAGTCCTGTTCGCGCTGACGGCCGCGAACGTTCAGCAGGTACTGCGTCAGCACGGGATGCCGCGCCGGGTTGGGCTCTTTGACGTAACGTCCCAGCAGGTTGGGGTCAATCCGGCCGGGCCGAAAATTATCGCTTTCGTATCCACGCACCGCTTCGTAGGCCAAGAATCCGCGGGTAAAATTGCCGGTCGGTTTGAAGAGGTGATACGTATCGGCAATCAGGCCGGTTTGGTAGCCCTGGGCGAGCAGAATTTCGGCCAGGGTCGGCTGCTCAGGCGGGATCTTATGCCAGCCCCGTCCCGTCGGCCAGGATCCTTTGGTGTCATAGCTGAACCGCCAGGGAAACGACCGCTCCCCGGTGAACAGCGCCCGCCGCATCGGAATCGTGGGCAAGCCCTCGCCGTACGCTTCGGCGAAAAGCGTGCCCTGGCTGCGAAGGCGGTCCAGGTTGGGCAAATCCACATGCCACGGCGCTTCATGCACCGCGAGGTCATAGCGAAAAGTGTCCAGGCATACTACCAGCAGATTAAGCCGCTCCTTGGTCATCATTGCCTTCCTTTCCACTTGCCGTACTCGCGTTGGCTTCCGCTCGGCGTGGAGATCGCGGTCACCGTCCGGCCACCCGCCGCTATCAGGATGGCCAACTAGAGGAGGATGGTTTTGCCGGTTTCGATCGACTCCAGCGCGGCCAGCGATAGGCGGAGCAGGTGGCGTCCTTCCGCGATTCCGCTCGCCGGTTTGGCGCTCCGCCCCTCAAGGTAGTCTAAAAAGGCCTGCGCCTGCAGAACAAACGCGGGAGATTCGGGCAATTTTTCGTAGTGTTGCTCTTCGCCGCGATAAATCGTGATCCCTTCCCAACTGAAATCCCGATACGCGCCCATGATCGCCACCGCCTCTGGACCTGCCAGACGCTCGGGACCAGTCGGCACCTGACTCTTGGCCGCCAGCCCCCAAGAAACGCTCATCGAGCCCACGTCGCCCGAGGCGTAACGGACCGTCACGACGGCGGTATCCACCGCCTTGGCCGCAAAGTGGGCTATTTCGGGCCGATGGGCAGCGGCCACGAATCCGTCCGCAGAGATATGCACGGGCTTGGAGGCGAACACCGTCTCCCAAAGCAGGAAATAGTGGCCCAACAAGTCCACCACCGGCCCGTTGTTGTTCGTTTTGTCGTGCATAAACCGCTTGGGTCGGACCTCAGCCATGCCATCCACCGTAAACAAGAGGGGACGCCCAAAGCGGCCTTTGGCCACTTCATCACGCAAAAAGGCCACACCCGGCGGCAGGTTGCGCTGAAAGCCCACCGCAAACTTGATCCCGGCACGGTCGATGGCCTCCTCCATCTGGTCCACTTCTTGCAAGCTTCGGGCGATAGGCTTTTCACATAACACGTGCTTGCCGTGGCGAGCCGCCTCCACCGTGACCGGCAAATGCTGCATCAGCGGCACGCAGATGTCGACCATCTCGGCGTTGTCCAACTTGGCCATGGCCTCTCGGTAATCGGAGAACGTGCGCTCCACCCCATATTGTTCGGCCAGCCGATGGACGCGTTCGCTATCAAGGTCGACAATAGCCGCTATCTCTTCGCCTACCTTGGACCATGCGCGAGCGTGCTGGCCGCCCATGTCTCCCGCACCCACTAAAATCACGCCGTGTTTCGCCATAGGATATCCCTCCGTTTTTCTTTGGCGTTACTGCTCGTCGATAATGGATAGATAAGGTTCCAGGTGGCGCCGGGTTGCCGCAATTCCAGCTTCTGCCCGAGCCTGGCTCCCCTCGTAAAAGGGGTCTTCTTGCTCGATAAAGAGCGGGCCTCGGTAGCCTGCTTCGGCCAGCGCCGACAGCAGGCGTCCCCATTGCACCTCACCCTGGCCCGGAATGCGGTGGCGCCAAAATCCTGTATCCAAGATGCCTTGGCGGCGAATCACCCTGGGCAAGCGCTCGCTGTCCTTGGCTTGAGCGAGAACGATCCGTGGGCCAAAATCCGTCGCCGCGGCCACGTAATCAATCCCCTGCCAGACCAAATGGGAGGGGTCGAAGGCCAATCCTAGGGTCGGACTTGGGATGCGCTCAAAAATTTGCCGCCACATGCCCGGATGCACGGCGATATTGAAGCGTGGGGGCCATTCGTGGGCCATGGGACAATTCTCCAAGCACAGGCGGATGCCCACGTCCTCGGCCTCGGCGACCACTGGCGCCATCGCCGCGGGCAAGGCATCCAAATTGGCTTCCAGGCTCAGCGCGGGATCGCGGCCGGTGAACACTGACACAGATTGTGCCCCCAGCACCTTAGCCGCCCTGATCAAGGTCCTCGTATGCTCGACATGGGTTCGCTTTCGATCGGCATCCGGGTCCAGAAAATTCACCGATCCATCCATGATATCCCAGATTTTTATCCCTCGGGACTCGGCTGCACGCCTGAGACGGTCATCACCGGCCGCAACCTTTCCCCAATCAATCGCCGTGTAGCGTCCGCCCCCATGCAATTCCAGGTCGGAAAATCCGTGCCCTTGCATCCAGTCGAAAAGCTCTTCTGGGGCCAAGTCAATGAGACACGTGTGATACAATCCCAGTCGCATACCCATCGCCTCCTCCTGTCCTGGTGCGTCCTGTGCGCCTAATGCCGCCGTTTTCGACCGGACCTAGACCACTTCAAGATCGGGGACGCCGTCGATGGCCGCCAAAGCTGCGCCGATGGCCGCACTGTAATCCCCAATCTGGGACAGACGCGGTTTGACCGGTGCTCCCCGGGGTGTACGGAGACTGCCCAAACGCCGGATCAACGTCCCATAAAAGCGTTCCAGCACCGGGACATTCAGCCCTCCCAGGACGATCTGTTCCACCTGGAGCACGTTGATGACGCTGCTCAGGGCATAGATCAACGCCTCTTCGGCGCTCTCGACCAGCGCGGCGCGTTCCCGCGCCGATTCAAGGCCTTCCCACTGGCGTGCCAGTCTGGCCGGTCCCGCCACCGTTTCCACACACCCGACGTTTCCGCATATGCACCGAATACCTTGCAGCGAAATGCCGACGTGCCCAATTTCTACCGGGTGCACCGAGGGCGGGCGGCCGAACCGGCGGTGGTGGACCAAGGCGCCTCCGATCCCGGATCCGAAGTAGACCAAGAGAAATCGCTCCGGAGGCTCCTCCACCCATCGCCATTCTTCGGCCACTGCGGCGGCGGCTCCGTTGTTCAACACGGTCACCGGAACCTCCAAGGCGCGTCGGAAGTTTTCGGCCCATCCGGCAGACTGGTCCCGGATCACGGCGGGAAATTCGGGAATCCCCAATCCTACCCCGCGCAGCGTTCCGCGCTGGTCGGCCAGTGCCTGTCCGAGGCGGTCGATTACCGGACCCTGATCCACAAGGTGCTGAGCGGCGATCGTCCGCTCCTCGCGCACCGCCCCAGACCAATCCACCACGACATAACGAATCAAATCGGGCCGCACACTGATGCCGACCATCCGGTCGGGCTCGAGGCACGCCCTTAAGCCCACCCGATTTCTGCCGACTGCCCGTGCTTCACTCACGGCCCCTTCGTCGGCCAACCCACGGTCGCGCAATCGCTTGACGATTTGGGTCACCGTTCCTGTGCTCAACGCGGCCGCGCCGGCCAATTCCACGCGGGAGATGCCTGGTCGCTGGCGGATGAGACGGAAGACGCGGCGTTCGCCGGGCGTCTGATTAATAGACATAAACTGGTATATCGAGCCGCTTGCCCAGACGCTCCACATCTGCCAGCGCGACCCCGTACCCCAGCGCAAAGTGATGCTCGGCACCGTCGTTGAGGAGGCCGGCCAGCACCTTGGCCGGCGGCCGGACGGTCCGGACCGCAGCGGTGTTGCCGGAAAAATACAACGGGTCGGCCACCGCCTCGCCTTCGATGGCCATCAGGGCAAACCCCCGCGCATCATGATGCAGGCGCAGCACCGTCGCCGGGCCGCCCTTGAGCGCAAAGTCCAACGTCAGGCCCACCTTGCGGTTGGGATGGACACTCGCCCGTGGTGCTTCGCCCGCCAGCGAAAGCGGTGCCGCGCCGCAATGCCAAAACACCAGGCGATCATCGCTCACCGTGTGGACCAAGTCCCCAAAAAAGGGACTTTCGCCCCCGAGTTCTCGGCACAGAATCATCGTCACGGTGCCGTACACATCCGCTTCGCAACCGGCCATCACCTGGTCGTCAATCAGCCGGTTCATCGCCCAACAAACCGCTCCACCATATTCCGTCATGTACTGCGGCCAGCACTCGACCGTAATGGATGTTAGGTTCCTTTCCGAGATCAGGCGCCTGAGCCCATATTCGGCCTTCACCGACCGCGTGACCTGGTCGGGATTGATGGTGTCGAGACCTACCAGGTGACCTGCCGCATTGCGGGCGGCGGCCAAATCGGCGTCGCTGGCCTCATCGCCGGCCGCAAACGCCTCGCTGAGGGGGATCTTGGTCACCCGCACCCCCAAACGGCTGTACAGTTCGAGTTCGTCATATTCGCAGGGGTAATAGCCCGGAGGATGCTGACCCACCACACCGATTTCGGCATTGCGCAATTTCGCACGGGTATTTTCCACCCGCAAGATGGACAGCAGGCTGCGCGTGACGTCTTGGTCCCGCGGATTCCCATAAATCATGGGAATCTCCGCCCCCATTTGTTTGAAAGCGTGATTCGTCATGATACCGCCGCAAAGGGAGTTCAGTTCCAGACGTCCTCCGCCGACCGAAGGTTCGGGCAGAGCCCACAAGATCAGCGGACACTTGATGCGCCGCGCTATTTGAACCGCCACATCCGCTCCCACAAAGCTGCCCATCACGACCACCAAGGCGTCGAGCTCGCCCCACGCGCTGTCCAGTCGGGGCAATGCCTCGGCCGCTTCCCATTCGTTCAACATGGAAAGCCATACCGCCTCAAGTCCAGGCAACTGTCCGATCGCGTCCTGCACCTGCGTTGCCTCGCGTTGCGCAACCGCTTGATTAAATTGCGGCCGGTACACGGCCAATACTCCCACGCGCATGCGTCATTCCTCCCTATTAAGCCGACTGAACGCGCAATGTGAATCTGCGCCTTATCGGGCCAACCACGGCGGCGCGCCCTCGCTTTGGCCGGAAACGTCGCGCCACCGCAAACCCGGCTCCTCCAAAGCCGCCGACGAATCAGCCGCCATGGCCCCCCGCAACGCCCCCAGGGCAGCGGCTTCCGAAGGATCCAAGGCCCACAACCGGGCCCCTATGCGAGCGAGGCGAATCTCCGTCCAGCGCCGATGCGCCACCGCGCCTCCCGTCCAGGCCACGTCGCCCAAGGATTCCCCCGTAATCTGCCGTAGGGCGTCGAGACCGGCCCCGAGGCTCACGGCAACGCCGGTCAACACCGCCTCATAAAGCATCGCTGGACGGACATCCGGTCCCAGTCCGTGGAACGTTGCCCGTCCTTGTCCGAATCCCTCGGCCCGAAACTCCACCCCGCCCGGCTCGCCGGCCGTCTCTTGGCCAAAGAGGCTTCGCGCCCAACGCTCGGCCGCCCCCCCCGCCGGGGTGGGCAACAGCCCCACGAAGCCGCTGCCCGACAGGCTGGGAGCCCACATCATGCCATGCTTCAGCGCCTCGGCGCTCAAGTAGGGACCGTTCGCCTCCAGCACCCAAGGTTCCGCCGTGCCCGAGGAATCCAGGGCGATGCCCTGGGGCAGACGCGCGCCATAGTAGGCGCTGGCGTGGTCGTGGCCCGCATGGGCAAGGATGGTTGAACGCAACCGGCGATCCCCGCTGTCGGCACGAAAAGCGGCTACCGGATACGGCCCGCGATGGATTTCCGGCAAATTGGCTGGGGTCGCCGCGGCAAACTCCAGTAGGTCAGCCCTCCACGACGCGGTGCGCCAGTCAAGCGCCATCGTCCGTGCGGCCAGATTGGCATGGGTGATTCGGGCTCCGCCGCTCCAACGGTAGATGACCCAGTCGGCGACCTGAAGCCAGCTGGCCTCGGGTCCGGACCGATCCTGCACTGCCATCCGGAAGAGGCCGAACTTCGGTGAGGCAGCAATGCCGGTCTGAGCAAACACGGCCGCCCGGTCGAAGGTGGCTTGAAACCGTGCGTAGACTTCGGCGGTGTCGCGCTCGTCTTGCCATCCGACCACCGGCCCGCACGGCCCCCGCCGGTCGACCCAGAGTCCCGTCTCGCCCATGCTGGTCACCCCAACCGCCGCGACGCGGACCTCTGGGCCCCACGCCTCCACACTGTTCAGCACGGTTTTGAGGGCGGCCTGCGCCAGCACCTCGCCGTCGATCCGCCGGTCCTGCCACGGCGTCTCGCAAGCCGCGAGCGCCATCTTTCCGGAATCTGACCACGCTAGCGCCTTGATCCGGGAAGTCCCCACGTCCACGCCAACCCAAGCCCGCGTCGCCTTCATCGCGTTAACAACGCTTCCATGGTCTGGATGACGTGCGTAATCGATTGCCGGGCGCTTGCCCGAATGCGATCCGGCTCCATCTCCCCCGCCGCCAGCGACGACTGAATGCCAGCGATCCAGGCCAATTTCAGCTCGGTGCCCAAGTTGATTTTCACCATGCCGCGGCGGGTCGCCTCGACCAGGTCGGCCGGCGGAATACCGGTTCCACCGTGCAACACCAGGGGAACCGGGACGGCGGCAGCCAAGTCGGCAATCCGGTTGAGTTGAATTTTTGGAGGCTTGCGATACCGTCCGTGGGCGTTGCCGACCGAGACGGCTAGAAAATCCATAGGCACCGCCGCGGTGAAGGCTTTGGCGTCCCCGACGCGCGTAAACATCGCGGTTTCATCCTCGTCACCATCCTCGGCGCCGCCTACGTGCCCAACCTCCGCCTCAAACGATACTCCCGCCATCCTGGCCAGTTTAGCGGCCTCTCGGCTCAGCGCAATATTTTCCTCCAGGGGCTTGGTCGATCCATCGAACATCACCGAGCTGAATCCTATTTGGAGTCCCTTTAAGACCGCTTCCAAGGAACCCGCATGGTCCAGGTGAAGAACAAACGGGACAGGGCTGGTGTCAAGCCGGGGTACGACCAATTGCCGAAAGAAATCCTCTCCCAGGTCCTTAAGATATCGTTCCGAGCATTGCAGCACCATGGCCTTGCCATGGGTTTCCCCCCAATCCACCAGAGCCAGGAAACCTTCGACGCTGGTGACATTGTAGGCAAATCGCGGCCGATCGCTGGCAATCACGTGTGTGAGATCGGTTAACATGCGCCACCTCTTCGTTGGAATACCACTCTGCTTGCCCTAGCGCAGCAGTGCGGACAAGAATCGAAAATTATCCTCGGCGCTAGCGTCCGGCGTCTTTCCCGTACTATCTTGCTCGGCCGTCCACCAGGGCAGATTCAGCGGTCGGATAGCAGTCACCACGGTGTCGATGGCCAATTTTCCATTGCCGAGTTCCGTCCAGGCACCATCAGCCAGGGCATCTTTTAGATGAACGTACCCGATGCGGTCGCGAAACTGATCGACCACGCGGAGCGGGTCGGTGCCGGCCTGCAATACCCAGCCGAAGTCTACCGCCAGCCCCACCCGGTCGGCCGCCGAGTGCGCGACCAAGGTGGCCAACCGCTCCATGTTCCCCTCGACTTCGCGCCGATGGTTATGAAAGAGGACGCGGACGTTGAAGTCGAGCACGCGTTCGGCAAATCGGGTCAGGGTTTCTCCCATCGTCCGATAGGTGTCTACCGATTCGTGCGGTTCGTCGCTCACCAGGATAAATTTTGCTCCCGACGCCTCGAGCACACTCTCTACCGCCGCGGCGACCTCTCCCCCCGCGACCGCGCGCTGGACGTCAGCAAATCCCATATGACAGGCGGCAAAGAGCACGCCGGTTGACGCCCGCAATGCGGCGAGCTGCCCGGCGTATTTTCGCAGCACGGCAAATTTCGTCTCTACCCCGTCATATCCGATGTTCCTTACCTGACGGATGATAGCCGGATAGTCGTTATTTAATCGGTCGTCGCCCCAGGTGATGGTTTGACACGCCAATCGCGTCACTACGATTCCTCCTCATAATGGGTGCCTATTCTCTCCACGAACCACATTTCCCGATGATTTTCTTGACAAGGAAATCAATTTGCTACGGTTACCATACTGGAAACGATTCGTTCGGACAACCATTTCCCTGAAAAAAGATTGGCCCAATAATCAGCAAGCGGGTCCCCCCAGCAAAACGCGAATTTACAACGCCAGAACGAGAAATAGAAGGTTTTGCATTCAAGGTGCGGCGTGAAATGGACGAGGCCAAAATGCTGATTTTGTGGAACGCTTCAGCGATACCAATTTTGATCGTCTGAAATTCAAAGGCCAATGGTTCTGCGCGCGTGAAATTCGTCGCGTCGCCCCGGGGGCATCCCGCTCCGGGGGGGTCGTGCCAATCGTGTGCCCTCACAAAACCGAACTCCACTTCAGAAACGGGCGGCATGGCTTCATGACGAAAACAGCGCACTGTCCAGTCCAGCCCAATCCTATCCAAGGCGTATAACCGTGTCGCTCCCGGGTGTTCATCATTTAGTTGGTGAAGAAATGAGCGCACAGTCTCCCCCGGATGTAGAGTGCGCGCGCTGAGGACCGACGTCGGTGCTAGCTCACTCGATGGGTGGAGTCGTTGGCCCGCACGGTGTCGGTTGTTATCCCGTCGGCCCTGTTGATCGATCGGAGGACCGGCGTGCCTGGTTCGCCTCCCGGAGAATAGTCCATGCATCGGCCACAGGCCCCAGGTGGTCCAGTTTGTACGGATTACGCACGGCGCGAATCGTCGAAATCTGGTCGACTACGATGTCGAGCACCACCGTGTTAACGATGGAGTTCTCGCGATCGCGGAAGATACCCCCCATGGCAATTAATCTCGTGGGGTTCCATCGATCCGCCAATTTTCAACTGCTAACGTGCGTGCCCTGAGTTTTTCCCTCCGCCAGCGCCGGCTTTTTGGTCCATTTTGGGCAAAATTCCGTCCGGTAGGTGTAACCAAATCAATGTGCCCGACGTTATAGCAAGGAGACCAGGCATCGTTCCAAGAGGAAACCATGATGCAACATCCATGGGGCATCGCATCCATCCCACGCGTTGGTCGTATCCCCCGCCTGGTCCCACCGTCTCCGGACTTGAAAACCTCATGCTAAAGCGGGAGGATCACGATGATGCGGCAGCTTGTTGAACGGTTACGAGGACGCCGGATGAGCTCAGCGGGGGCCCTGGCAGCCACCGGGATGTTGCTGGTGCCCAGCGTCTCAGCGGCCACTCCGGGTCCGGCCGGCACTCCGTACGCTCGCCGCCAGCCTGCGGCAAACGTCGCGCAGCCGGTCTTTACCAATCTCGACATGATTGATACCACGACCGGATTTGCTTGGGGAATTCTCAACGACCATTATGCGCTGTGGGCGACCCGCGATGGAGGCGTCCATTGGCAACGGCGCCATGTTGCCAGCCTGCCCCCACTCAATGCTCCCGGAACCCCATTCCCCGTCCTCAACTTCGACAACGCGCAGCAAGGCTGGATTGCGTGGATTACCCGTCGCGGGATCGGAAAGCCCGGCTCGGCGTCGTCCCATTCCGTCGCCACGTTGACCGTGCTGCACACCCGGGACGGCGGCCGTCGCTGGTCGGTCTACCACCGCCGCGTCTTGGGGGTGATGCGCGAAGTCGAGCAGATCGCTTTCCTCGGCAAGAACGGCTGGATTCGTGTTTTTTCCGGAGGCGTCATGAATCAGGGCGATACGGGACTTTACCATACGACCAACAACGGTCGGTCGTGGAGCCTCGTATCGGCAGCCAGCGGCTACGTGCCCAATCCCGACGCGACCCCGGACGCGCTTCCGGCCATGGACATCCCCATGCCCATGACCTTTACCACCGCGAACGACGGCTGGGTGGCCGTCGGGAACGACATGATTTCCCATACCGTTGCCTCGTTATACCATACCACCACCGCCGGCCGTCGTTGGTTCCGCGTGCTACTGCCGGTGCCTGCCCCGCTTCAACACAATGCCTACACGACCACGGAGTTCCAACCGGTATTTGCCAGCGCCGGCGACGGAAGCGTACTGGTCCAGTTCCAAGGGGATACGCACGGGGAAGTCATCGACTACCGCACGACGGACCACGGAAAGGTGTGGACCATGGGCACTCCCTTCCAGTTGAAAGCCTCCGCATCCCCCTTGGCGATGTCGGCGATCAGCCCGAGCAAGGCCTGGGTCATCGGGGTGACTGGCGGAAGTTTCGGGATGACCCAAAATGGCGGACACTCCTGGTCAAACCTACCGATCGCCGAACACTTAAAAGCTGTGTTCAACGGCGGCTACCGAGTGGTGAGTTTCAACATGGTGTCGTCGACCCGAGGGTGGATGCTGGTGGAAGCAGGCAATCAAAAGCGGTTTGCGCTGCTGCGGACGAAAGACGGCGGTCACTCGTGGGGTATCCAGCGCTGGTAGGGCAGACGCTTCACCGTCGGGACCCATCTTCGCCCCGCCGCCTGGGCCATGGGCGCGTTCCACCCCGAACGCGTTCTTCAGCCCTATGTCGGAAAACGCCCGACCCGCAGTCGGGCAAAACATGGGCATCACGTCGCTCGGAACGCCGCCTGGACGTGATCGCGGGTCCATGCCGGGCTAAGAAGACGGCAACCGTTGATCCGAGGTGCACAGAGCCAGTTCTAAAACCCGAAGGCGGGGACCCCGGTAGCCACGACTCGCTTGAGCATCAGGCGCACGCATGAAACAAGGAGACACCAAGGAAATTGGGGAGAGTAGCGGGCACGCTGATCGCAGCGGGAACGGCGGTTAACCTGTTCGTAAGGGGCGGGCCAAACAACGAACCGTCTACCAGGTTTGCCGTCTTCGGTCTTGACCGGGAACAAGTCCTATCGGCATCCGTTGAGCTTTCGACTCGCCGTGGTCCGGTTGCGGATGGTGCCAACGCAGCGCAAAAGCCGCCGGCTTTGGGCGATTGCCGGCCGAGTCTCCGACTGAACTGGGTCGCGCGACGGCTCAACGTGGGCACCCCCGTCCTGGTGGCAATTGGCAGACTACCGAAGCCTAGGAGCTTGTCCATTTATTGTTCCGCTTTTGCATAACTATGCAAGCCGGAAAGAAAGGTAAAGCAATTCCCAAAAACCTGGAATACGTTAAAGGAAAATTGCTGTCCGA
>JAJZZH010000030.1 GCA_021797675.1 Bacillota bacterium
TGGGCCTGGGCATTTGGGATATTGTCCGAAGCCCGCGCATCAGCCTGGCCGAGGTCTTGGCACATCCCGCTTCGTTTGCCGCTGCAGCCTTGTGGCAAGGCGGTGTCCATACATTCGATGAACCGGAGTTAATGAAAGAAACGGTCGTCCAAGAGATTGTGACGGTGAATCGTGAAACCATCGTGGAAAAGCGGGTCCCGATGACCAACCGTTCGGTCCTCATTGCCATTTGGGGCGCCGTCCCCGGCACCGGAGCCAGTACGCTTAGCGTCTCGATGGGGCGACTGCTCACCTCATACGGTCCGACGGTGGTGCTGGATCATGCCCCGGTCGCTCGCCGCGGGGCGTGGGTAGCCGATGGTCCCACCGGATTGGCCACCTTGCAAATGGACCCTCGCTTGCCTCCCGCCCTTACGATCCGGCCCACGACCTGGGAGGTCAATGCCACGCGGGATGGCCACCGTATCCAGGTGCCGAACTGGCGGACCACCTTGCAAGAACGGGCCTTTAGCTATGTGATGGTGGATGCGGGCCAACCGGGCCAAGACGCCGAGACCACCGAGTTGATGCGCACGGCGGACCTGAATCTGCTGCTTTTGCCACCGATAACCCGGATGCAGGGCTGTTGGGCCTGGGTCGATGCCCAGGTGCAACGCGACCGCCGCATGACCACCGGGATTCTAGGTCCCCCCCAGGCCGAGGCGATCCGCCAGATGCATCCTGAGTCCCAAGTCCTGGCCTTGCCTTGGCCTCAGGAATCGGGACATGAAGCCGCTATGGAACAATGGTTGGCCGCCGTGCTGCCAGACCCCGTCAAATCCTCGTGGTGGGGGTTTCGATGGCGTCGAAGCCCTCCGTCACGACGCGTGTTTGGCGCCTTCCGGGCGTTGAGCGTTGGAGGGCTCGGCATCGTCGGACTCGGCCTGCTGTTGTGGGGAGTCGGGACATTCGTCTTCCCGCACCCAGTAACCACCCACGTAATCCCGGATTGGCTGCATCAGGCGAGTCAGTGGGAACGCCGCGTGGGTGCAACATGGTGGGCGAAAGGCCGAGCGGCGCTAGCGCTCTTGCACGACGGTAGGAAATAGGCCACTGAGGCGCTTGGCCCTGAAGGTCTCGCCATCTGGCGGGGCCTTGTTTGATTGGGGACAGTGCCGCGGATAGCACGTATAGCCTCGAAGATGCGTTTCGGTTTGGCGAAAGGAGAGAGCAACAAATGTCGACCATTTCGAGCACCGACCCGTACACCACGATTCGCGCCGTCCCCCTGGAGACTATCATCGGAGCGATTGGCGGAGTGCGCGATGTCCACCACCATTCACTGGAATCGGCGTATTATCACACGGCCTTCGGCAAACTCCAGGTTACCACCACAGCCTCTGGCCTCCCACAACTCTGGCGCTTTTGGAGTGGGTCCCTTGCGGGAACGGGCGGACGAGGCGCGATCGATTTTGTCCTCCACACCGGATTGGTCACGGATCTCCACGGAGCACGGGACTACCTGACGTCCTTTGTAGGGACTGTGGTCCCGGCAGCTTCCACCAGCCCGTCGGAAGCGACCTTGGACCAACCGTTTCGTCCGGTGCCTCGGGCCTTCGACGCCGCGGCCAACTGGCAGGCGGTGAAAGCCTATCTGGTCGGGGAGCGCAAGTTGCCGGAATCGCTGATCCGGGCGATCGCAGGCCAGCCTCATCCCATCGTCTATGCTGGCTGGGGCACGAAGTTTGGCCACTATCTGATCTTCCCGATGCGTCACCCCAGCGACTCTCAGACCCACACGGGAGCCATTCTGCGATGGTGCGACGTCGGCGATCCGCCTGAACGGTGGTTCGGAGGGGCCAAAGCCGCGAAAGCGGTCGGAAGTCGTGACGTCAAGGGATGGTGGCAGGTCGGGCCTTATGGGGCGGAGACCTTGATCGTCACCGAGTCGCCCATTGACGCCCTCTCCCTCTGGGCCGGTCTTTCTTCGGAAGACCGGGAGACGACGCGCATTGTGGCCACCGGAGGGGCGAGCCGCCTCACGGCACCGGGCATCTTTGCCAACGCAACAAAGATTTTTTCGGCGCAAGACCGGGATGCTGCCGGGGAAGCGCAGGCCGAGCAGATGGCCACTGACGTCGTGGCTGCCGGACTCAGCATTTCCGTGCAACGCCTTCGCCCGCCCCAAGGTGCGAAAGACTGGAATGACGCGTGGCGGGCCGGTCCAAGCGTGGTTCGCCGGTGTCTGGCCCGACAGATGTATCCTGATCTTGACTACGGCCTCAGCCGATAGATGGATGTACGCGGTTGTTACTATAGTTGTCATCACCTCAGCTAACTCACGTAGCATCAGATTAGCAATCGACCCGTGACGGGCACGAAGTCGGAATCAGTCCGTCCGAGGGGCTGGGATTTTCGTTCTATCTACAGGAACCCCTCCAAC
The DNA here is from genome assembly GCA_021797675.1 of Bacillota bacterium. GTDB lineage: Bacteria > Bacillota > Sulfobacillia > Sulfobacillales > Sulfobacillaceae > JAJZXC01. The sequence goes on from JAJZZH010000030.1 coordinate 2,423, forward strand.
GCGTGCAAGCGCTTTCCAACGGCAAAATGCCGCCTAACCGAGTGTACCCCCTCAACCCTCATCGGGAACGGTCCCCAAATCCGGATGCCACGGTCCCTCGATCCGTGGGCAGACGTGTGTGCTCGGGGAGGTCTTCGGGGGTATCACCGCCAGCGCATGGGATGGCCGTCTCGTCAGCATGCCGATCAGCATGGGCACCAGGCTGATCGGCATGCTACAGGAACCACATGCCAAAATAACGCAATATTTCCATAAAACATCAAGCCCTCACCAAAACCCTAAAAAAGTAGTCCTGGTCCGTAAAAAGTGGTCCTGGTCCACGCTCTACAAGGTGTAGTCTAATCCGCTGTTCGGTTGGCACTTAAGCCCTCGTGTCAATAAGAGTTCCTACATCGGATGAATTCTGGATGATTTCTGCGGTTCATCGGGGGTGGTCAAGAATCCGATAAACTTATTTCTAATGGTAACAAGGAGTTTCAGTAAATCCGAAGGTAAAATATAAATGTTCACTAATCCGTCGCTGTCCCCGCGAATTCCCCCTACAGAAAGATTGGAGACCTTTGTCGTATGCCAATGATAGCCTTCTTCTGGCTTGACCTGAGACGCCATTTGCGATAGTTCAACTATTGATTGATTCATCGGCATGGGCATCGACCAAAATTTATCTGGAGCTGCTTGAATGATCCGTTCAGCCGTCCAGCCTCCCGTCGGTTTGATGGTATATGCTGTTACGTAAGCTGTTACTGAACGCCATTGGGGGGCATTAGCCTGGTCTCCGTAACCAGAGAGCTCCTGGCGGGCGTGCAAAGCGAGATCCGGGCGACGAGTCGTATCGGCCCACTCCAAGACGTTCATGAGTGCTAGGCCCAAATCTTCTCGCGGATCAACCAACTGACCAAGGGCGGTGGTGTAGGCAATATGGCCGGATTGATTAACCGCTCTTAGAGCTAGCAGAGCAAGCTCTTGGGGAGTCGCCGAACCGTTGCGAGATCCTCGCCTGATTAAAACTTGGCCTTCGCGAAGCTGAGCGATGTTCTTGACTATGACGTGAGCTCCGTCCCGATTCTCGTCGACAACAACTACGCCGATGAGCTTTCCGTCAATTGTCTGTTCATAATACAGGAAGGTCACCGGGGGCTGGACGAAATTCTGTACGAGGGCTTGCAAGTCAGCGTCATCATGGTGAACGGCCGAATCAATGCCAACAATGGCTCCTTCTTCTGTGACGCCATAGAAAATATAGGCCTTGCCGTCTTCCAAAGAGTTTCCAAAAGCAACAATATCCTTCAGAAATTCTGCTTTCGAATTTTCTCCGCGAACTACGAGGCCATCTTGTTTAACGTCAACCTTTGTTTGTTCGGGTGCGTGGGTCGCTAGGAATCGAATTTCTTCGTTCGACAGTCGCATTATCACAATTGCCCCTCCTCTATTACTCGACGACCCTGATCAGTCTTGCCGATACAGGGAAAGCGGTGGCGACGTAAGGACGTGTACTTTATACGTCGGGACACAAATTCGTATCGAGGAAATCAAAATTAAGGTTCCCATTTGAATACGATGATGGTATCATTTTCAACAGAATACAGCAAGTAAGAAACCAGCACAGAGTGCTTGTCAGAACAACTATGCGTACGAGAAAGCTATATACCGAAAGAACTATTGAATGCGGGATAGGAGAAGCCGGGGAGGTCTCGATGGGAACCGCTGCTGCGAGTTCGCCAAGAATCACGGTACGTGAGAGGATGAGATAGCATGGGTTTCACAACCAAGCAAGTTGGCGCGTTAACGGGGTTAACGTCCCGCCAACTGAATTATTTTGATGGGACCGGTCTGCTTTCTCCGTCGGTGCAATTGGCCCAAGGAAGAGGCACCTCTCGGCTTTATGGATTCCATGATATTGTCGTGTTGCGCTTGGTCGCCAAATTGAGGGCTCAGGGGATTTCGTTGCAAGCGATTCGAAAGGCCGTCCGCTATTTGCAACGGCTGACCGTAGGTGATCTCGCTGCATGCGTCTTGGCCGTGAACGGGGACGATGTGGTTTGGGTGGATGGACAACAGTCGGTGGTCAGCGTTCTTCAACAGCCTGGACAGTTGTGTTTTCTCGTTGACGTCGGTGGGATTACACGCGAAGTAGAAGACGCGATTCGCAAAATAGGCTAGGATCTGGGTTAGGACCAAAGCGGTCAGGACGGCTAGGAGGGACGTATTATGCAATTTCGACTAGGAGAACTATTTTGTGGCCCGGGCGGGATCGCCTGGGGCGCGAAGCAAGCCAAAGTGGTTACCGAAGAAGCGTCGTATGCAATTCAACATGTTTGGGCTAACGATTTCGATCGGGATACGTGCGAAACCTATCGGAAGAATATTTGTCCAGAACGGCCCCAATCTGTGATCTGTAAAGATGTTCGGAAGTTGAATCTTGAGCAACTCGATCCGATTGACGCCTTTGCGTTCGGGTTTCCGTGTAATGATTTTAGTGTGGTCGGAGAACAAAAGGGGATGGACGGCGTATATGGCCCTCTGTACGCATACGGAGTTGAGGTGCTAAAACGATACCGACCGCAGTGGTTTTTGGCCGAAAACGTCGGAGGCCTTAGGAACGCGAATGACGGAGCGGCACTGGCACAAATCTTAAGCGCGTTTAACCACGCGGGGTATCAGATCTATCCCCACTTGTATAAATTTGAAGAGTACGGCATTCCTCAAGCACGACATCGCATCATTATTGTAGGGATTCGTAATGACTTGCCGATTCAGTTTCGGGTTCCCAAGGCATCCCGTGTTATGAAGACGTGTCGAGAGGCGATTGAAAATCCTCCGATTCCGCCCGACGCGGCTAATCATGAGTTGACTGCACAAGCTCCGCAGGTGGTGGAACGCTTGCAATATATTGAACCTGGAGAAAACGCATTTACAGCGAATTTGCCAGAGCATCTTCGATTGAATGTGCGCGGAGCCAAAATCAGTCAGATTTATCGCAGGTTGGATCCGGACCGTCCATCATATACGGTAACAGGTAGCGGTGGAGGGGGCACCCATGTGTATCACTGGTCAGAGAATCGAGCTCTGACGAATCGAGAACGGTCAAGGCTTCAAACGTTTCCCGATGACTTTGTGTTCCAGGGGTCCAAGGAGAGCGTTCGCAAGCAAATTGGCATGGCTTTGCCGCCCGAAGGCGCTCGGATTATATTCGAAGCCGTTCTGAAAAGTTTTGCCGGAGTGGAGTACGCTTGGGAGCCCACAAATATTGCCCTGTCTGTGCAGGATTGTCCTATCGTAGCCGTGGAGGCTCGATAATATGCTAGAGGAGGGATTATTCGATACTGTTCTCATGGACCCGGTGCGCGAAGGCGCAGATCAGCTCTGTGTGGTTTCGGGATACGCCACGCCTACCATGTCCTCACAACATCTTAACCACATACGAGATGAATTGAGTCGCCAGATCACCCTAAACCTGATCGTTGGAATGACTCGTGAAGGAGTGGCTCGGAAATATCATATGGGGTTTCAGGCACTGGAAAATAATCAACAACTGGGGTTCTTTTCGTGTAGTTATGTCCCTTCGAGCCGACCTCCGGTTCACGCTAAGGTTTATATATGGCTACGCGAACACGATCCGATAATGGCCTATGTGGGGTCGGCCAACTATACGCAAACCGCATTCTTTGGGGCTCAGAGGGAAATCATCCAACTCGTAGAACCCACACAGGCGTATGAATACTATGAACGATTGACTCATGAAACGATTTTCTGCCACCATTGGGAAGTCGAAGAAAGCGTTCTGATCACCGAGGAGGACAAGTGGGTTCGTAGTCTGGATGATACTCCGATCGACGAGAAACCAGAAATCTCGGGACTTGATTCAGTGATCTGTCCCTTGGTGCAAAGAAACGGGCGTGTTCATTCGCGGTCCGGCCTTAATTGGGGTCAAAGATTAGGGCGCAATCCTAATCAGGCATATATCCCGGTACCTTCTGACATAGGCAACTCGGGGTTTTTTCCTGACCGTGGAACACATTTTACGATTATGACGGACGATGGGAAAATATTGATTGGACGACGCGCGCAAGATAATGGGAAAGCGATCGAAACGCCTACTAACAACAGTTTGCTCGGAGAATATTTTCGGCAACGATTAGGGTTGTCGAATGGAGCCGTAGTGACTGATGAAGACCTGAACCGCTACGGAAGACGGAGTGTCCAATTTTTTAAAATTGATGAGGAAACGTATTATATGGACTTTTCTCAGTCGTGAGGATCGACGAATGCTTGTTTGCGACATAGGGGAAACGATTTGTGGATGTGCGGCTAGGCACTCTTCTCATTGTTTTTAGAGCGGATGGGTGGACTTGGAGGCAAAGGTGACGGGAGGTGTTTTTGACATGCTTCTCGTGCCCGTAACAGTTAACGACAAGGACATTCGTCGTTGCTACACGTTTGCCGTTCAAGCGTGGGAATTCAGAGCCATAAACACTTCGGCGGCGAGCCTCGGCAACCCCGCGAATTAATTGCGGACCAGCTAGAAGGCAAACTAGCGGAGATAGCCTTGCAAAAATTCCTAGCGCAGTTCGGAATTCAAATCACTCTAGATTTTCATCACTACCAAGGAGAGAGACACACTGACAGCGGCGACTTGCAAACGAAGACACGTAGTCTGGCGCGAGTAGACGTCAAAGGGTCGTCGTTTAAAGCCCAATGGTTGTTAGTCGAAGATTATAAGTTTTTTCACATCGAGACGCACGCTCTCGTTGCAAACGCGTTCGTAATGGTTTGTTTCGACAGGACCTTTCCGTCCAACAAGACGATCCGCGAGGAGCCCCGTATTCTTTTAGGCAAGCGTTTCACGGCGACCGTGCGCGGTTGGGTGTATGCGGCGGATTTCTATGTTCCAGGTACATCAGAGTTTTGGTTTATCTGGCCTCAGGGAAGTCAACCCTGGCGAAGTCGAATGCTTCCCAAACATCGTCCGGATCGCAGAGAAGACTTAACACAGCATCTTGCTGAATAACTGCAATGGGCCAGCGACAACCATCGACCCGCCACTTTGTCTGTCACCCTAGACGCAAAGTTAAATTATGGTCTACCAATCCTTTGGCTAAGAAACGACTGGAATGAATTTATTGCCTTGTTAGATACGTGACGGAAACGATCCTTCAATTTCTGCAGTTCACGAACGGCTCGTAACCATTAACGACTTCATCCAGGAGTCTTCGACAGCACGTCTCGGGATCTTGTTTCAGTTCACATTCCCATACGACGATGACCCTCCAGCCCAGGTTTCGAAGCACACGGATATGGATGGTATCCCGATCTTCCGTAGCCTTGAGTTTGGGCAGCCAGTAGGCCTGGTTTGAGTGCGGCTCTCTCGCGTAACGGCATCCGGGGTGGTGATGCCAAAAGCACCCATGCACGAAGATGACCAACCGATGCTTTGAAAGCACGACATCCGGACATCCGGGGAGAGTGCCGACATGCAGTCGATATCTAAACCCGTGTCGAAAAAGATACCGTCTCACCATCATCTCGGGTTTCGTGTTCTTGGACCGAATGTGCGACATCGTCCGCCTGCGTTGCGCTTCCGTCATGTTGTCCGCCATCTGAAAGATTCCTCCGCTGATATACTGTGCGGGTTAACTTTAGGTTTTTTACTATTCTATACCGCTCGATCCCGCACGCCAGTATTAGTTTCTAGTGGACATTCTGAGGCCTCTTCGCCAGCAGAAATTTCCAACTTAGTGATTGCACAACACGCGAAACCCAATCGGAAAAATGATTCGAGGATTTCGCGCGTATGGTACAACTTATGGCCGTTCATGGCGCAAAGGACGAGTGATTTAGAGGTCCGGGCACTATAGTGATTCGAAATACGGTTGTTTGTGCATCGCAAAAAACTGATAAAACTTCTATCAAATGGGGGAATTAAAGGCGCGAAGAATGGTAAAGCACGGATGCCCCTCTATCGGTGCCGAAGAGTTGAATCCTGGTTTTTCAATACCCCGCCACCCGCACCGTCTTCCGCCGCCCATTGCCGTCAAACACCCGAAACTCGGTAAAGTCCACGCCTTCACGATCTTCCGTATACCACACTTCGATCCGTTCGACCCAAGTCAAGTCATCGAGAGCCGGACCAAACGGCATCTTTTGGGCCGCCAACGTGTGGGCATCCGCCCCTTCCAGAATGCGATCACAGACCATGGTTCTTCACCATCCTTGGGAAGACTTCGTTCGACAAGACCAACCGGGCATCCTCTTGATGTCCGTTCCTCTACCGGCTAATCTTTGACTCGGGCCCGATACACGTTCAACCCAATCTTCTCGTCCCGACCTGGCCCTACCGACACATTGCCTTCGGTGCTGGCAATGATCGTGGTCTTACCCGATCTCGACGACCCGAAGGTTTCCGTCAAATCGACCTAAAGATCTTGCCATCCGAGATCGGTCGACAGTTGTCAGGGAACCACCTCAAAGGCAGGATACTCCAATAGAGCAGCAAATGACAAGGGGCGGGTTCGACGATGCTTGGACTCTGTTTCGTGGCAGGCAGGACACCGCGCTACTCATGGTCGGGGATTGGTGGGATATACCGCTCGCGGATAACAATTGAGGAATTGTAGAAGGTGTGCCTGACGCAAAATTAGCTGTTCCTGTTGGACAAATAACGGACCTGTTTGTACGCTTCTCTACCAAATTACTTCCCCCGCCAAATATTCGCCGATTACAATCCGTATCACAATCTGGTCTCCTACAGAAGTCACGTATCTATATCGACCTTGTTGAACCGAAATCCAAATCGACGCCCCGGGAAACTGTTCAACCACCAACGACGCTCTACTACCGACCTCTGGCATTATGGAGCTCTCTGGGGGTGTCTCGAAGTGCTGACGCACCTCCGAAGTCAGTGAACTCAAAGGCGCCCAATAAACCCCTGATGGTTCGTCGAGCCTTGGCTCGTTCAAATCAAAGGCGGTGTGACCTTGGGCTAACTTCACCAACACCCGGTTTACGCGCTTAGCCTCTGCGTCAATTATAAGCTGACCATTCTGATCGTGAAATGCCATTTCTAGTCTACGGGAAAGGGCCGGACTATGCTGCAAGATTCGTCGTATTTTGTCACGATTTATGCTTTGAACCGAGCCCACGGCGGCGCATTCAATTAAGCACGCCACATACTCTTCATCCTCAGAGAAGCTTACGTTACATTCCCTACATGCAGGGACAGTGGATAAAGCTTCGGGCAACGGATCATCAAGAAATACTCGCGAAGGAACATGGTCACGTGAGTCAGGCTGATGAACGCCACAAAACACGCACCATCCTTGCTGCCGAACATCCCCATAGTTTGGGGTTCGTCGCAGAATAACACCATTTAAATCTTGCCCCGAACGTCTTTTGCTCATATCCTACTACCTCCTTAAAGTAAATGCGAGCAAACGAGGATCTGGCATCGCATAAGCGCACGGCGTCGGATCTCCGAAAGCGGTGGTCAATTCCCGCAGGCTCATCGACCCTTTTGCCGCATGGCATCCCGACACGACGGACACCGGAACACCCGCTGCCGCGGACTAGCGGGATAGACTGTACCGCACTCTTGGCAGGTCGCGACCACCACCAACGTCAACCCGGCCATGTCGTTCAGCGGTTCGACCCATGCCGTCCAATTCTCTTGCTGCATAGCGATCACCCCTTTTGGGGGAGCCTAGCAGAATTCCGATACAGAAATCCTGTTCACCTTGCATTGCGCCGACGTGACCCCTTGTCTATCACACGACCTGTTGAAGGAAAAGGGCCCTTCCTCGGCTTTCGGTGATTGTCCGATCGCGACCACGGCTTTACCTAAGATGTGTGCGCTCCCGGTCTCGTAGGGTACCTTCGGCTTCTGCCTAGAAAAAAGCTTTCGCCTACAACACGTGGGGGCAATTAGTGACGTCCTACCCCGGCGATTGACCGGGGATAAATCCGGCTCGTGCTCTGTTTTCATCGCCGCGGGTGCCGGGCGTAGCGCGGCATGGGGAACTGTTCTGACAAATCCACGATGACGATGGTTGACCTTAGAAGATTCTGGTCGGATCATTGGGGATTCCCGGCTGTGGCGCGAAGTAGTACAAGCCTTTCGATCGACTTGGCGATGCTGTCCGCGTGCGGCAGTTTGTCCTCGGCATGAAGAGCCATAATCTTTCTGATAAGGTGGGCAAAATGCACGACTGCCTTATCAACATCCCTTTCGATTGATGCACGTCTGCCGGCTCCGTGCACCCCTGCGCTTCTTTGGCGGTATAAGCCCTGTAATTGTTTATAAAGTTGAGTTCCATCGTCCGCAAGGCTATAAAGAAGAACAACACCATGCAGTCCGAAACGGTAAGTGGATTCACCAGCATTAGGTAGCAGTAAAGATTCCATGCCAACAACAGCCTCGACTAACTGGTCTTGCGGTAAATCCGTCGAACACGCGCGACCAAACCGCCACAGTGCTGATCGCAGCTCCTGGCTGTTTTCGACACTCTGTTCGATGGCTTCAACATGCCCACGCAATTGTTCCAGAACCTCATCATCAGCCTGAAATCCCGCCCACTGAGTCGTGCGCCGACGTAACATCCTTGACGTGTGCCGGTACGCTTTTGGCGATTGGATGCTCATGAGTACAATTCCCTCACCATTCTTCCATTGGTTGGGCTGGATGAGGGTAAGAGCCAATTTCAGGATATTCAGTTTTTCGGTTATTCTATCCGTGATGATGTCCATTTCAGATTCAGACTGTCGGACCCACATCTTAATCTCGCATAATGTATCAGTCGGGGTTAACCCGAACATGTCATCCCATAATAGAGAGGAGGCACTTTGGGAAAGCAGAATGTTCCACTCGTCCCGAGGCAAATTTCGGAGCGTAATATCTCCCCCGAGCATTATACAGTCTTGGCTGGCAGGTAGCTGAAACGCCGGAATGAAGTAATAGGCGTTGACGGACACCTCGTCCTCAGCAAGAAGCCGGGCGTGCATTCTCGCCAGTTCGTTCAACATGCCATCACCCGGAACAGGCCACGTTGGGGACGGTTGCCCGCTACATGCCTCAATGATAAACATGTCTTCCAGCCATTGGACCACTATCGGACGGATCACCGTATATACTGTCCATCGCGTCCACGCTTCTCTGTTCGGATCGGGGGCGGTTAGCGTAACGCGAGCCGCTCCGTGCTCCCACAAGTAATCCGTGACTTCATCTAGAACCCCCGCTTCCAACGCTTCCTTGAAAGGGTCGAAGATAGCCATCGCATTTGGTAACGCCATAGCGGACGCAGCCGCACCATTCTCCGTGGACCGCCAAATTGTATACAACCTTCGCTGTGGAATGAACTGATATACGAACGGAAGCACGTTCAGATAGGCATCTTTCAGAATTCTGTGTAATTGTGATAGGTCCATCACTTTCCTTTGACTCGGTGGAAGCTCTCTCTGTATCATCCTTTCATCCAACTCTACTCCTCCCATCACGCTTATTCTGAATAATAACGAGATCGGTTTTTGTTCTGTAATTGGGCCGCGCTCCAAAATGGCCCTCATCACCGCGGCCGTCCTTGGCGGTAGTAGTGCTCGTATTCCTCGTAGAGGCGGTCGCCGTGGCAGGCCGATGTCCAGGGAGCCACGTTTACCACCCAGCCATAGTCGGCCAGCGCCCGAATCATGGCGTTATATCCCACGCCGTATCGTCTGACTAAATGGGTAATCACACCGGTGCAGGTCTCATAGTAAGCCCACCTGGATAACGTGGCCGCTTGATTCAAGTGGCGGCGATCCAATTCCCGGTGCACATCCTCGGATGGGATCAGGATACTCCCGGCGAACGCATTACACTCCCATTCCTCAGCCGTAGGGCCTAACCATTGGTGGCCTAACTCGTGGGCTACGGTAAACCGTTGCACCCAGTGACGCCCATCCGTGTCGGGCACCACAATCGCCGTTTCCGTACAAAGCCCTTTATTGCCATGTAGCAAGGTCTCGGGGGCACGGTGGACGTGGGAACCCAGGATGGAGGCGATGGCATCGATAGGGCGAGGGACTTGGCCCATGCTCTGCCCCCCACGCGCGATGGCCTCGTCAATCAATGCGTTGGTCGTATCGTGAATCTCCTGGAGCCTCTGTGTCATTCCCGGGATGTCTATGAGGTTACTTTTCACGCTGATGCTCCAAGAATTCAATATATTCTAAGACCTTTTCCATTTTTTCGGCGCTGAGCCCATGCCCGCGAAACGCCATTTCCATAGACCGATCCGATGCACGCTCAGGATCGACTCCCCGGACCAAATCTTCAATCGTGACCCCTAGCGCAGCCGCAATCGCCACCATGCGCGGGAAGGTGGTGCCCCCGAGCCCTGCTTCGAGCCGAACAAGCTGCGTCCGAACCACTCCGACGTCCGCAGCCAGCTTGTCAACCGACATACCACGGCTCTTCCGCAGAGTTCGTACGCGCTGTCCGACGCGTTTCCAGATGACTTGCTTCTCATCACTGTCCATGCTACTTATTATGGGAGATCCGGTGGTTTTGTCATCTAGTTGTTTTTAACAGTCATGATTAGTAATAACAATCGATGTGTTATATATTGCAATGGTGCATAAAACAACCTATAATGTTCCTGTAGAGGTAAAGAACGCACGCGATCATGCGGCACCCCAGGACGAGAAAAAGCTATTCAATGAGAGTTTTTTGGGGAGCAGACACAGGAGGGATGAGCCGAAGCGTCATGGGGTTCCTTGGAACCCGTACCATTCCATCTCCGGGCGGGAGGTGGCCCATCCCCGGGCATCACTGTGCCCATCACTCAACTCATTCACGGAGGATAAAGCATGCATCATTTGTCTTGGTCTAGCCCGCACCACGAGGTGGCTGAAGCCTTGGCTGCTCTGACTCCATCCAAAGGGATCATCGTGGGCCCCAGGTGGGTGGATATCGCGACGTCCGGCGAACTCGGAAGGCAACTCCGACGGGGACGCATCTCGGAATTGGTGACTGGGATCTATATTTCTCGGCAGGGAGATGTGGCAGAGACGATGCAAACCCTCGGCTTGCTCGCCGCCGTCGATGCGGCCCGCTTTGCCGCTGCGGACAAGGTATTCCGTGAACGGAATCCTGCCCCCCCCGTAGGGCACTTTGTTCCACGCCGGGCCAAACACACGAAGTTGGTGGCGCATGGGTGGGGTCGAAGCAGCGGGGGCCCGATGGGCTGTGCGCAAGTGCGTGGCCTGGATCGCACGCTGGCCGCATCCAGAGATTTCGTCCTATCCCAGCATCAAGCCCGATAGGTGGCAGTGTTATCGCTGGGGCCTCATGATACCGTCAAGGAGGGGACTGGTTTTGGCTGACGTGACCATCGACACCGATTGTGCCCACATTACAGTGACGGGAAAAGGCCACGACGGGCACGAGTTTTTGTTGGACCATGCCCTCCATCAGCTGCTGGCTGAATATCGGCTGACGTATGGTCGTCCTGCGACCGTGGCGGTCCTCAATGCCCTGGCCGGGTATCACGGACGATAATCACAGGAAAGTGATTCCGACCGGGTGGCCACCCGGTCTTTTTTTATTTTTGCGGGGCATTCCCGCGGAAGGAGGTGAGACCCATGGGACTGTCATTGCAGCAGGCCCGTGACGAAGGACGCGAACTGTTCCGGCCCCGAGAAGTCGCGCAGATGGGCGGGTTTTCCGAAGCGTTCGTGCGTCGCCTGATTGCCTCGGGGAAGTTGGATTCCGTGCGCATCGGGGCGGCCGTGCGCGTGCGCTTTGACGCTGTCGAACGGCTCATTACGCAGGGGGTGTCGGATGGCTAAACCTGATGGCCGCTATCGCCGAGCGGCTGCGGATTATACCGGATTACCGGTCGAGTCGCCCGTAGTCGGGCAGATGGCGTCACAGGCCGCGTCGATGGCCGATTGGGCGGCCTTGGAGTTTCTTCGCGACCAAGCCCAAAAACTTCATCAAGGATCTCCGTCGCAACGGTGACCGTGAGACTCGCGGCCATCGACGGATGGGATTCTATTATGCACGCAAACGAAGGAGGTGTTTCTCTTGATGCCAGCCCAACCGAGGACCCGATCGTCCACCGGGACGGTGACCCTGGTCGGTTTGCCGGAACCGCATGCCACGCGCCTGAGCGCGACCCTGCAAGACACGTTGGGGGTGACCTGCGTCGTGGTCGAGACCGTGGATGCTATCCTGCCGGAATCATGGATTCTTTGCACGCCCGACTGGGTCGATGGGATCGTCAATCACCTGTTTCAACCATCCGAAGGTGCTCTGGCCAGGATGGCCGTGCTCTGGGGCAATCGTCCACTCGATGCTCGGACCCAGCGTTGGACCGACCAGGGATTGACGGTGTTGACCGGCGCGTTGCCCCAGCCGGTCCTGGAGTGGGCCCAAGCGGCGATAGCTCGTCTCCCGGACAACGACCTCTGGGCATGGCAAGAGTCGCCGTCGGTCTCCAACAGGGAAGCCTGGACCTGGGGCACCCCAGAATCGGAGCCCGGGTTGATGCCAGTCACTGGACCGGGCTCTCGCTTCTCTGCCGGGTGGAGTCCCTTGAGAGACTCGCATCCGGCCGCCCTACCAAGGATGGGGGAACGACGCCAGGAGGGTCGCATGGTGGCTCTGTATTCATCCGGCGGTGGGGTGGGCAAAACGACCACGGCGGTCTATTTAGCCACCCTGGCGGCTGGGCGACGTCATCCCGCCACCGTGCTCGAAATGGATGAAGACCGCCGAGGGATTCTGACCTATTGGAATCAACGGCCCCGCGGGGAAGGCCTCGATAGCATTCCGGCCGCCGACTGGACCGATCCAGGACGGTTGGCCGAACGGTTGGCGACTTTGGCGGTGACCGTGACGCCTCGGCTGATGGTGGTGCCCATGGCCGGCACGGTCACGGGACTGCAATATCCGGTGGACAATGGAGAGGCGGCCATCGCCCACCTCCTGGCTTGGGCGCGGCAGCACGGGGGATGGACGTTTGTCGACCTCCCGGCTCGCTTGCGCGACCACACGATTTTGAGCGTCTTGAAAATCGTGGACCAGGTGCTTTGGGTGGTCGAACCCACCGAATTGATGCTGGATTCGAGTCGCCTGTACCTCGACTTGCTGGAACAGTTGGGGCCGGATGGCGTGGCAGTGGTGCGCAAGGTGTCGTTGTTGGTCAATAAGGTCGAAAAAGCCCGAGCGGCGCGTCTGGATTCGCGAGCCTTCGCGGAGGCCTTGGGATTGCCGCTCCTGGGGTCGATTGCCTCCAATCCGGTGAAATACTTGAGCGGGATTAATCAGCATCGGATTGACCCGACGCCCGAATGGGACCACGTGGCGGATCGACTCGGCATTCCGAATGCAGAGGCCCCGGGTGGGCGCTCCAGAGGGTGGCTACGATCCCGGGGACGTCGAAAGGAGCACGAGCAATGATGAACTCTCCATTTACCAATCATCGGATCAACCTGGCGGACCGGGCCGTGGAAGCCCAACGGGCGGCTGGCCTCAAGGTCGTGGAAGACGATCCGGTGGTCGATGCGATTCGCACGGTCCGGGAACGGTTAGCCGAAGCGGGCAGCGGAACGGCCATGACCGCCGAAGTGGCCATGGCATTCGCTAAGCGGGTGTTGGCCGAGTTGTCGCTGACCGAAGCGGAACGGGCGGATGCCCTGGAGGCGTTTCAACGCGACCAATTTGGCTACGGTCCCCTGGACCCCTATATGCGGGATCCGTCCGTGACGGAAATCCTGGTCGATGGGCCACAGCATGTGGATGTGGAACGCCATGGGCAGTTGGAGACCGTGCCCGTGACCTGGCGATCCAACGCGCAGCTGCACGAATATCTGAAGGCGTTAATTCAGCATACCGGTCGGCCCTTAGATTTGGCGCATCCCATTGTCAATGCCGAAGTCCAAGGCCATCGGATCAACATCACTTCCGCGCCGGTCACCACGGTCGACACGCTGAACATTCGGAAATCCGTCGCCCAAACCCAACGGTATACGCCGCAGGAGTATGTGGCCAGTGGGGCGATTGATGTGGTGGGCATGCGTCTGCTGTTGCTTCTGTATCGGGCCGGGGTGAACATGCTCCTGTGTGGACTCACGGGCAGTGGGAAAACCACGGTGGCCCGCATCCTGACGGAGTATGGCGCCCGCGATGATGTGCGCTTTATTGCCTTAGAGGACACGCGAGAGTTAGAACTGCAAGTCCCCCGTTTTATTGGCATGCAGACCGTGGAACGCAGTGAGCGACCCGTATCCATGGATGAGCTCTTTGCCACCGTGAAACGCAAGCGTCCGGATCGGATTCTGATTGGCGAGGTCCGGGAAGGGATTCAGGCCGTGCCGTATCTCATGGCCATTATGGCCGGTCATGACGGGACCTTGGGCACGATGCACGCGGGGACGCCCGAGGACGCGTTTCACAACTTCGTCTTTTTCCTATCCTCGGCCGGAATGAACGTCAATGAGCAATTCCTGATGCAGGTGCTCTATCACGCGGTGCAGGTGATTGTGCTGGTGACCCGATTTGCTCGGGGACAGCGACGGATTACGCGCATTGTGGCGGTCGACCCGTCCGGGAGTTTCCATGACCTCTACCGATGGAATTATCGCGGCCGCCAATGGGAATGGCTGCAGCCCTTACCCACCGCGCTGGAAGAACGCTGCTTTGTGGCGGAAGTCCCCCTCCCGACTCCCGATGATCCGGTGACCCTCGACGATTTGGTCCCCGAGGCCTTGGATGCCTGGCGGGACGAGGAGCCGGGGTAATGTTGGGCCTCATCGGCTCCATCCTGCTGGCGATCGCAGTGTACTGGAAGATCACGCAAGATCTGTTGCCGTCTCGGGTGTCTCTTGATTCTCGAAAGAGGCGGCCAAGGAAACCACGGGCCTGGTCGGTGACGCTCCGGGCTTGTGAAGTGATGGGCTGGTCCCCGGCACGGCTTCGCGTATGGTCTTGGGGCAGTGCCATCACCGCAGGGGCGGGTTGGGCGGTGTTGTTGCAAGATCCGTTGGCGGGCCTGCCGGTCGGGTGGATCGGGTATCAGGTGCCCGGGTTCTTCCTCGAACTCCGAGCTTCACAAACCTTGGGGTTGCTGCAACGCCAAATTGGAGTGTTTATTGGCACGGTGCATGACCATTTGCACGCTCGGGGGGCGACGGTCGAAGATGCCCTGTGGGCGGCGTCCCTCGCCATCTCCGATGGACCGTTGACCAAAGCCATGACGCAATATCGCCGGCAGGTGGAAACCAATGTGAGTTTGCCTGATCGGCTCGCCACGTTAGAACGGGGAATCAACTGGCCGACCGTGGCGTTTTTCTTTTCCTTGCTGCGTCTCCGCGATGAGACCGGCACCGAGGCGATGGCCCACGCGTTCGAATCCCTGACGGAAAAGTTGCAGGACGATGAGCGGATTCAACAGACGGTCCGGGGCGAACTGTCGATGTACCTGTCGGTGCTCCTGATTTCCTGGGCGGCCACGATTGCGATCTTTCCCTATGATCGCCTGACCAGTGCGACCTGGCCGGCATTTCACCACCATCTGGGGGTGTTGGTCACCTTGGCGGCCTTTGGTTCGGCCATCGTCTTTCATGGCGTGCGGAAATTCGCTCGGATGGAAGTGGCGGTAGCGGACTAAGCCGTCGTCGTGCGCACGGAGATTGGGGAAAGGAGGGCTAGGCGATGCAGGCGATCGCGATTGTGGCGCTCATGGGTTTTCTGTTTTTCTGGCAGGGCTTTTCGGATGCGGAGTTGGCCTTAGCCGAAATGGACCGCCAGCGCCATCCGCCGGAGTCCTGGCGCATCCGGTGGCGACGATGGCTCGCCACGGCGACTCGCCACTGGCCAGGGTACGGGCCGGTGGTTCGGCACGAATTGACGCAACTAGGTCGAGAGCCGGCCCACTATGCGATGCAAGCCATCGTGGCCGGCGGCCTGTTGGCGTTGGTGTTTGGGTTGGACTTTAGCCTAGTGCTGGCTCCCTTGGGACTGCTGATTGGCGTCGGTGGGGTGCGGTGGCTCTTGCATCAGCAGTATCAAGGCTGGCTGACGCAGGTCACGGCCCAAATGGGGGACGTGGTCATTCTGTTAAAGGCCCGCCTGCAAGCGGGCGAAACGGTCCGGCAGGCCATGCGCGGCGTGACGCCTCAAGTGCCGAATCCCACCCGGGTCGAATGGACGCGGATGATTGATCGTCTCAATGCCGGATTGCCCTTGAGTGAGGTGCTGGGACGATTGATGGACCGCGTGCCGGATCGCGATGTGGCTGCCGTGCTCCAACAATTGGCCGTCTATGATCGGGAGTCGGTGCCTCCGGACCCCTTTGGGTCGCTGTCGGGGCACTTGAGCCGCATGAAGCTCCTGAAGCGCGATTACCTCGTTCGGCGATCGACCCAGTCGATTACGGCCTACACGGGCCTCGCGTTTTTCTTAGCTATGGTCAGCGTGCTGGCTCCGGTGCTCTATGGCATGTGGACGACGACCTTGGGGAGCGGTGGATTTCTCTAATCCGTCGCTCCAGGGCGACTTGAAGGGAGGTGAGTATATGGGATCCAATGATTGGGTGACCGCGGGGGTCGGCCTGCTGGCCACCGTGGTGCTGGGGGGAATCGTCTATCACTTTTTCCCCAACGCCGTCGGGAACTTTTTCTCGAACACGGTCGGCAACATTCTGGCCCAGTTCCCGTAATCGACGGGCATCGTGGCGATGCAGGCCCCGCGCGCCAGCGTCATGGCGCGCGGGGCTTTTTTGCCCTATTGCGAAGGAGGCGTTCCCGCTGAACGATTATGTATCCCTCGCCATTGCGACCCCCTTAGCCCTGATGATGTTTGTGGGCGGCTCGGCGGTCTTGGAAGCGACCTCGGCCCAAGCGGCCTTGCATACGGCCGCCGGGATTGCGGATCGGTCGATGGTCGCGAATGGGTGTTTGACGACCAACGCGGTGACCGCCCTGGATGCGACGGTCTCGGCTGCCCACATGAATCCCAAGTACTTGCAATTTACCGGGACGACCGCTGGTCGCTCGTATGGCACGACGGGGATTAACGTCGGATTGACCTACAATTTGGGGCTCACCTTTCCCGGCACCCAGTGGCGGCTCCTCAACACTCGGATTCATGCTCAGGTGTCGGGCGACCAAAGCCAATATGTGCCCTATGCTGGGGCCCCGTCCGCCTGTGCGTCCTCCGCGCAGGTCAGCGCCGTGTTTGCTGGGGATTCCGTGACCGGGGGATCCCTGGGATCCACGGTGTCCTTGCCCTCGGAGCCGACTGGCATTACCGAATCCGTGACGCCCACCACGGACCAAGTGGGCAGTCCGGTGACGATTTCTGGGGTGGTCTCGGGCGCGTCCGGACCCATGTCGGGCATGAGTGTGGCCATCAATCTCGGGTCCGAAGGGGAAACTCACGCGACCACGAACGGCCAAGGGCAATACGCGGTCACCATGACGCCCACCGCGACGGGTTCGGTGCCCGTTGGGGTGACAGCAGGCCCGATGACTGCGAGTAAGACGTTGACCGTCGTCGCCGCGCAACCTTCGGCGATGACCTTGACGGTGCCCCCGTCGGTGACCGTCGATCAAGCCTTTACGATAACCGGCATGGTGACGACCGCCAATGGCAGCGCGGTGGCCGATGGGACCTCGGTGACGGTGAGTGCGTCAGGTCACGGGTTTTCAAATCAAACCGCCGACACCGTCGGCGGACAGTTTACGGTCGATATTCCCGGAGGAGTTGCCCAAGCCGGGACGTATACCATCACCGCGTCCGCTGGAAGTGCGTCGACCACGGTTTCGCTGATCGTGAATCCCGGAGCGCCTCAGAGTGTCACCTTGTCGGCATCGCCGACCAGCGTGGCCGCGGGATCATCGGTGACCTTAAGCGGCGTGGTCGAAGGACCGGGGGGGACTCCGCCCGCCAAGGGAACGTCCGTGGCCATCGGCTCTTCGACCGATCACCAGGACAGTTTTCCCACGCTGTCGACGAATTCGAGTGGAGACTTTGCCGGTTCCACCACGCTAACGTTGGCAGGAACGCAAAGCTTGACCGCTACCGCAGGAACGGCGCAAAGTAGCCCTATAGCTATCACGGTCACTTCGGGATCACCCTACACCTTGTCCAATTTATCCGCGAACCCTAGTGCGGTGAACCAAGGGGCCACCACCATCATTGAAGGGCAGGTGCTGGATGCCTACGGCAACCCGGAACCGGCCAATACGGTGGTCACCTTGACCTCGTCCGCTTGGCCCTCGGCAGTGACGGCAGAGACCAGCAGTGATGGAATGTTCTCCGCGCCCGTCACCTTTGCCCATGCTGGCGATCAAACGGTGACGGTGAATTCTGGCGCGGCATCCGGAACCGTGTCGGTTTTGGTGAACCCGCAAGGAGCCTACGTGATTCAAGCGGCCCAATCTGGCACCACGTTGACGGCAGGTCAAAGCACCACCGTGACGTGGACGATGACCGACAGTCAGGGACAGCCGGTAGAGGGGAAAATCCTGCACTTCGCGGCGTCTCCGACTTCGGGCGTGACGTTATCGGCGACCTCAGTGACCACGAATCGCCAAGGTCAAGCCACCCTCACGATCACCGATACCCAGGCCGGAACCCTGGAAGTGACCGCCAGCGCCAACGGGGTGACCGGGACGGCAGTGTGGACCGTGCAAGCCGGATCTCCAGCGATCTTAGCCGACCCCACTATTGCGCCGTCTGTGGCCCAATCGACGAGTGATGGGGGGACCGTGTATCCTGTGTTTACCGCGTTGGTGGAAGACGCCTATGGGAATCCGATTCCGGGCGCCTCCTTGTCGGTGACCGGGGGGTGGGATACCGGTGCCACGGTGACGGGCACGACCGCGGGCAACGGCACCTTTTCTTTGGCGCTCACGCCTCAGACGGTTGGAGGGCCCTATACGCCCACGCTGCAGGTCTCGGATGCGAGCGGGAGCCATACGTTCACGCCCGGCCAAGCCACGTTAACGGTGGTCCAGCAACTGTACACGCTGGTGCTGAGTCCCACTGATGGATCGGCGACGACGCCGGCGGGGACCCCGTATGGCATTACCGCCACCCTGACGTCCGCGGGGAACGCGCCGGTCGCCAACGCGACGATTACCTTCACGGTCCCGTCGGGGGATACGGCCACGACCTGGTCGACGGATACGAGCACCCCGACGCCGAACGGGCCCACCCGCATCACGGCGACTACGAATGCCCAGGGTCAGGCGACCGTGGAGGCCGCGTTCGAGCCGAATACCGGGAACCAAACCGTCCAAGCGACCTTTACCCAAGACGATACGGTGGCGACCTTGGCGGTAGACGTGGGGCCCAATCAGCCATCGACCGTCACGTGGACCGCTCCGTCGCCGGATCCGGTCGCCGCCGGCAGCAGTTTCGTGACCCAGGGCACTCTGATCGACCGCTACGGGTTTCCCGTGGCAGCCGGGGAACCGGTGACGGTCGCATTTGAGAGCGATCCAGAGCAAACTTGGACGACCCGAGCCAGCGGACTGATTGGATATGCGAACGGTTTGAATGCGCAGCAATGGTTTACGCCTACCCAAGCGGGTACGTGGCAAGTGGTCATTTTCAACGTCGATGGCACCGCCTATAACCAAAGCGGAGACCCTACGCTCCCTGACGTCAATGAAACCGTAAATCCGGGACCGATGGCGTATTTTTACCCCGCTTTTGGCCTCGCGAATAATACGTCGGGGGCGTGGTTGAGCCCCTATTCTTGGACCAATCCGAACAGTTTGGCTCAAGGTCCTGTGAACTACATCAACAACCAAGGCCAGTTTTTATCGAATCCTCCCACCAACGGCAGTACGTATAGTGTGGCGGGATTCGGCGTCGATGCCTATGGGAATCCCATTTACGCCGGGACGTCCGCGATGGTATCCTGTAACGCCTGGAACGGAGGAAGTTGTCCGAGTCTGCCGAGTACGGCGAACGGTAGCTGGCAAAACGTAGGCCCCTTTAGAAGTGGAAGCTACAATCTGATCTATACGCCGCAAAGTGGACCCGATGGCGTCACAGGCAGCCCGACAACCACCTACGACCAGTTTAATATTCCCGGCCTCCGTGGCTGGAATGTAACAGTGGGCGATGGATCGACCATCGTAGGTTCTGGAGGACCCGGCAGCACGATTGCGCTGGGCACGTTGCCCAGTGGGGTCAACACGCTCAATTTTTCCATCGAAGGTCTCAATCAAAACAATGCCGTGTTTACCGGGTACACGAATAACGGGACGGATCAAGAAGGCGTCTTCTGTATCAGCGCCGCCAACGGTGGCGTGTGTCCCAACGGCATCGACAATCCGCTGACCAATACGATTCCCCTCGGATCATCGGGCACGCCCAATGGCTCGACCGGATGGAGTCCGCTGACGACCTTCCAACCGGGCACGTACACCCTATCGATTAAAGCCGGGCAATACGGGGATGCCGGGGGACAAAACTGGGTTCCGACTTGGCAGAACACTCACGTGACGTTTACGGTGCTGGGGCCGCCTACGATTAACAGCGTAGAAGTGACCTCCATGACGGAGACCACGTACGCCTGTACTGGCTATCCCTATTTCGCCACCGGGGGTGTCCAGATTGAGGAGTTTGTCATCAACGGCAGCAACTTCGGCGATGAAATGAGTGCGCCGGGCAACTACGACACGTTGGTGACGACCCCGTACCCGTCCTACAACACGGGAACCTGCGACGGTAGCGCCACCTATAGCTATAGTCAGTCTTCAAACAACCCGGGCGTGAGCAACACTTACTATACGTCCACCAATCCGTACGTGTTTGTCAACGGCGAGTACTCGCCGTGGGTTTACGTGACGAGTCCGAACGGTTATGCATGGGGCAACGTGTCGGATCTGAGTGCTGGGCCGATCTTTTTAGTCAGTGCGAGCTCGACGAAGATCGTCATCGGGTTTCCCGCGCCTGAGGTCTCCGCCGGGCCGACGGAGACGATCTATGTGACTAACCCGCAAACGGGCCAATCGACCACGTGTACGATTGCCGCGCCATCGACTTGGTCTGGAACGGAAACGTGTCAATAGGCTAACCATTTCACAGTTCCAATCCAACCACGTGGCCCCGCACGAGAAGGGTGCGGCGTTTCGCCGCTCTATCTACCAGCCAGCCCGGCGTACCGCGTCGGCTGGCTTTTCGTCTTTCGATGAGGAGGTTTCGCAATGACCGTTCTTACTCGGTATCGGTACCGATGGTGGGCCGCGCTGGGCGTGAGCGCGGCACTGGCAGTGGCTGGCACCCTTGCTGGCCCCTTCTTTGCCCGCACTTTTGCGAAGGGACCGGACCGGCTGCTGGCTGCCTCTCCCGTTACCGGCTGGACCTGGCCGGCGAATCCCGCGCTCATCCCGGGATTGCTGTCGAGTGACCAGGAAATCGCCTTAAATGCCGACGTGTACCCGGTGGCAT
The DNA here is from genome assembly GCA_021797675.1 of Bacillota bacterium. Lineage (GTDB taxonomy): Bacteria > Bacillota > Sulfobacillia > Sulfobacillales > Sulfobacillaceae > JAJZXC01. The sequence goes on from JAJZZH010000030.1 coordinate 23,865, forward strand.
TCGTGCCCGTCACGGATACGGCCGGCCTTCAGCAGTTACAGCGTCTAGCAACCACGAAAAGCAACACGCCGCACCGTATCGGCTTTCTTGCGTTGGTGGTGTCTCATCCGAAATCGGACCGGGCAGCGGTCACCACCGCCTCGCAGCGGATGCATCGTGATCGCATTACGATACCCTGGGTGGTCGTGCTGGATCCCCCCGCGACCTGGCAGATCTCCGCGATTCAAGTCTATTGGCCCAAAGCGAACGGGATCGGCCATGCAGTAGGGCCAGCGGCGCTGAGAGCTTGGCAGCAGGCCACGGCGCCAATCGTTGTGACGTCCACTCAAGTGGTGCCTCATCACCGCACGGTTCCCATCCAGCCGGCGACTGGAACGAAAACCTCCCCCAAAACGGTCTCGAAACCCTTAAGGAGGAAATCCTAATGCGTCCGATGGGGTCTTTAACTCGCCGGACTCGGCGACGGGGGATGATTTTGGCCGGACTGGTCGGATTCACGGCCATCACCCTAAGCATGGTCAGCCATCCTCGGTCGAAATCGGCCGTGCTGGTCGTCGTGACGCGAAAGGCCATGGCGGCGGGCACCGTGCTGACCGCGGCCGATGTCACCACCGAGTCGATGACCGCGCCGGGGTTGCGGGATAGCGTGTCCACCACGAACGCTGCGATTGGCCATAGCCTCGCGTTTGGCGTCGCGGCTAATCAAGCGCTGGTGACCGGGGATCTGGTGCGCACCCCGGAATTAGCCGGGCTCAAGTCCAACGAAGTGGCGGTGATGCTGCCCGTGTCCCTGGCGTCCTCGGATGATGCGCAACCGAATGATCGGGTGAATGTCATCTGGTTGGGGGGCACCTCCACGACGTCCAGCGCTACCGCTGCCGGTACCGTCATTGCTACCGGCTTACGCGTGCTCTCGGTCCTCAACCAAAACGGCTCCCCGGTCACTCCCGAAGCGGCCGCGAATGGCCTCAATGCCTCGACGCCGGCCGTCGTGGAAGTGGCGGTCCCCCAAGCCGAAGCCGGCACGATTGCCGTGGCCGCGTCTTCCGGGCGATTTTGGTTAGCCTTGAATCCCTGGGCGGGGCCGCAGGATGCGACCACGGGAGTTGCGAACGTTTCGGCTCCGATATCGGCTATCTTACCGTCCGGTGGAGGGCGGAGCGTAAGTAACCATGGCCTTTCTCCGACAGGAACATCGTTAACATCGACGAAAGGGTCGATCCATGCATCGATTCCTTCTGGAGGGTCTTTGAAGCCGTCTGGGACCCCTTCGGGAGCGTCGTCCCCTCCCGCTTCTTCAAATGGGACCCATGCCTCCAAGACCCGGTTGGCTTCCCCAACGAAGACCTCATCGTCCACGACCTCGGCCAGTCATCATGGGTAACGCACGGCGGTGGGCGCTCACGCTCGTGGTTGTTTCGATTGGATGGGCAGCCTTAGCACTCCATGGTTGGCGCGGTGATGTCCGCATGGACCAAGCGATTGGGCTCTGGACCCTGCATCACGGGCGATTGCCGTCTCGCAATCACTGGACCGTGGCCGCCCTCAATCATTCCTTTTCGGATACCGAATGGCTGTATGCGGTGATGGTGGCGCTGGTTGGTCGATGGGGCATTTATATTCTTAGCGGACTGGTATGGACGGCGCTGACCATCTGGGTTGTGCAGTGGTTGGAGCGATGGCCGTGGCCATGGTCCGGCCTGGCGGCGGTGGGCTGGGCACTGCTCATGGTACCCCTGATTCCTCCACGCCCTGAACTCTGGAGTTATCTCGGGTGGTGGGGCACCTTGATGTCCCTCGTGGCCTATCGCGCACACCGGCGGACTTCAGGGCTATGGATGATGGCTGGGATGACGCTGGTGTGGGCGCAGATGCACCGGAGCGCCTGGCTTGTGGTGGCGGTGTTCACGTGGGAACTCCTCCTGGGCGATCCGACCCGGCGGAAGGGCTTATGGGGGCCTGCCCTGCTGAGTTTGGTGGCCCTGATGTTGCCACCGGCTGGAGGGCTCAGCGGTCTCACGTTTTTGGCGCACGTCGGGCATTTCGGATCGGATGGCGTGCTGAATACCGTCGCCGAATGGTTGCCTCCGAATGTGCGCACGGCCTGGGGCCTGACGTTCCTCGGCATCGTGTGTGGCATCTGGGGCAGTCTCGCAGGATGGCTGTGGCATCGCCAGGATCGGGTGGGGCTGGGTTGGCTCGTCTTGGGCACCATGGCCGCCATGGAAGCCACGCGCCTCGCTCCGTATGCGTTGTTAGGCTGGATCGTCTTAGCCACGCCTCGGATGCAGGTCGTCCGAGCAGCCAGGTTGCCGCACTGGTGGACCGGAGTAGCCGTTGGAGCGGGGCTCTGGATTGCGACCGCACCCTGGCTCATGGTGATGAAGGCGGGGATTTTTCAGCCCTCCTGGCCACCGGCAGCGTTAATGGCACTACGTCGGGCCGGAGCCACTACCAATATCCTCGCCTATCAAGGCGATACCTTGGTCGGCACCGGGATGCGGCCTTGGGTCGATGGCCAAGTGCAAATGGTGGATACGGCCCCGTGGTGGCCTGCGTGGATCGACACCGAGCAAGGTCGGTGGTCACCTGCGGCGTTCGTCGCCCGATGGGACCCGAGTGCTCAGGCGATTGTCTGGCCAACTCCACGACCTGGCCTCCCTGCGTTGACGCTACCGAAGCCATGGCGTCCTATCTGGCACGGACCGATTCGCTGGGTTGGCACCCAGCCGACTCTCACGACGATTTGGGTGCGGTCCCAGGGTCGTTAGGCAGAGAATCACCCACCTACAGGATAGCCGACTCTTAGCGAGAGACTGAGATCAGGGAGGAATAGGCGTGCTATGGACCTTGGTATGGGCTGTGAGCATTAGCGTAGGGTTTGCCATCGAGCCCGTCGTCCTATGGCATGCGTTGCCCAAGGAAGGCGAGCAGACCGGCGGCCCTGGGCGACTACGCAACAGCCAGTGGCTGGTAGTTTTCCTGATGGCTGGGCTGGTCTTGGCAGGCTGTTTGGCATGGCCTCCCTTAAAGTGGGTGCTGTTCACGGTCATGGTGGGGTATGGGTCCCTGTGGTTGCGGTGGCTCTATCCTGGGTCTATGTTGGATGGATAGCATCCGTCGCACGATCAGATGCCTCGTTTGTCCACGGACAGGACCACTGACGGATACGCCGCAATATCTCGCGGCGATCCGTTCGCAAGACCAAAGTGTTCCATCCAACATGGAGGATTCCCGTGGCGACCGTGGCGAGAATTACAGGAACCCATGGGATTTTTGCCATGCCGTGGGTTAGAGCAGGATACCATTCCGCCCAGATTACCCACCATACGGCAGACAAGACCAAGCTGTGCCAACTCAACCGTCGTAAAGAAACCACCATTGCGCCCGCCGGCATGACCGGCAGTTCGGGGTAGCGGCGAGCGATCTGGGCGGCTTCTCCTACATGGGCATACACCCACAGTACTTGACCCAGAACATACAGACTGATTCGCGTCAATGCGGGCCACAGGCCTGGTTGGATCGGAATCTCCAGCACCAACAGACCAGGGATGCCGCGAAAGACGATTTCTTCGGCGATCGGACCCAATACGGTGCGGGTTAGCAATCGGAGCCAGGGATCTTGGGCCTCGCAGTGGCTGACGGCTTGAAACCAACGCGTGACATGCTCCTGCCAGGCAGGCACGCTTCGGAACTGACGTTTCCAGGTCCATCGCGTAGCCCCCAGTAATGCCAAGCCCCCTACGAGCAACACCCCGAGCGTTTCCACTATTGCGGTAAGGATGTGCATGTTCATGAAGACCCTTCTTCGTCGAATAGATGGAAAAGTCCTTCCGATGGGGTTCGCCAGACCCCATCCTGGGGCGTGGCATATGGATCTTTGGATGGTCTTTGCGGTGGGTTACAGCATTTGTGTGCTGTTCGGATGGCATTTGATCGTGGGGCGATGGATTTGGCCGAAACAGTGGGCGACCGTGCTGAGACGGACCATGGTCGCGGGAGGATTGTGGATCTTGTGGGGCGGGGCCATTTTGATGCTGTGGGCGATTAGCCTAATGGGCCGTGGTTGATCTCGATCTATGAGCCATGGCCACCGCCACGCTCGTTCCGAGGTCATGATTTTCCGGGCAAACACACCGATTCCTTGGGGTTGTAGGAGATCCTGCGCCTATTTACGACGTTGGCGGCTTATGTCCTGCATAGATAGGGAGGTTGACCGTGACGCTGACAGAACTGTGGCGCGGTTGGTGGAAAACACATCCGAACGCCCGGCCAATTGCAGAAATCGTTTCGACAGATCGAGACCTTGCGTTCTTATCGTCGTTGATTCATCAATTTCCGACTAGTAACGGCGGTGATCAATCGAAGGCTCTGTGTCCGATGGATTCGCCATCGGGCGATAGGCACCCAACCGACGTCCAAGACGAGCCGATAGAAATGAAAGAGCCGAGACCATGGAGAAAGGACCGAGACGATGCATTGGCGTTGGACGTGGAGGAAACGCGGTCTGGTGCTGGGCCTGGTGCTGATGGCCCTGGGGGCGTCAGCATTCACCGACCCGACCCTTCCGGTGCCACCGGGAGTGCAGGCAGAAAGCAGTCGGACTCATTACCAACGGATTATTCAGAGTGACCAGCGGACCGTGGCCCATGTCCGAAATATGCGACATCAGACTCCATCTCATGGGTCTCCAGGATCTCCTAGGACGCTCGATCACCGAACTTCCCTGCCGAAATGGTTAGCCGTGGCGCTGATTGGACTGGTGATCGTCCTCATAACCGGGATGATTCTCACAGCCAAACGTCGACGCCAAAAACAGGAAAATACTATAAACCGTCGAAGTTTTCGTTAATAGGAAGGAGCGCACCAGTATGCAACGACGATTCCGATGGATGCTGAGCGGGCTGACGAGCGTGGTGCTTTTGGGGGCAGGGGTACCGGTGTTTGCTGCGAGTGGGTTGGCCCCGAACGGATTGCTGAAAGCAAAATACAATCCGTATGCGGGAGACCCGCCGATGACCGCGTGGGCTTGGTTTTCTAGTGCCGGTGGTCCGACATTTCTGTTTGGCACCAACGCCGAAGCTTTTCCGTTTCCGATCGTACCGCAGCGTTTAGCTCAGGCCTGGCAGGCCCATCCGATCGATAATCCGGCGCCGTTGATTTGGTATTACCAGCATGTTTCGAAGACCGACTTTGGCAATAGTGTCTTCGGCAACGGGGTCAAGTATTCGCTCAAACTGATTCGCATCATGAAGTCGGATCACTTTGCGCCCGCGCTAGTCGGGGGCGTAAATCCACCGAATTGGAACGCGGTGCCCGCGCCATCAAAGCCCATATCGCCCATTTCTGTGAATCCCGCGAACCCGAATGCGTATCCGCAGAACACCACCGTGCTCGGTTGGAAATGGCTAATCGGTACGGGATCCCATCAAGCGACCTTCCAGTTTTCGTTCCATGAACCCTCGGGATCAGTAGGGGCCATTACCGGCACTCAGACGGTTCACGGCTCCTGGATCCAATTTCCACAGGCCTGGGCGCGGGTGGATTCGGTGACCGTGCTCAAGGACTTCGCTGCACATGCGCCGAGGGTCTTTGAGCAGACCGGATTGGCTCCAAAAAACCTCGGTCTACACTATAGTGCTGACCTGGCGGCGGCCATGACGGTACAGAACTTCAATCCGGGATCGCTGGGGATGCAGCCACTAGCTCCTTCGCCGAAGGCGTTGACACCGGCGACGGAAACCTGGCTTATCAAGCATGGCTGGGGCGATGTTCTGGCCAAGTATGCCACGAGTCACCATCTAACGTTGCCAAGTAGCACCAAGAAGGCGTCCAAGGCCAAGCATTTGTAACCCGCCCAGCATCCACCACAGGAGGAACTTGATATGTCTCGCGCACCGCGGGCCACGTTGGCAGCGGCGCTGGCAGGCCTCATGGGCCTGATCGGCGCCGTTCCCGTGTTTGCGGCCCTGATTCCGCAGTACGATATGACGTTGCAACGCACCCGCGATATTACCGGCAGCGGGAGCCACGCGAACCAATTTTATGATGTGCATCCGGTCTATTTGCAGATTCCCGGGGGGACCGCCTCCAATTCCACGCCAACCGTCATCGGAAACACGGCTTATCAGTACACCTTCAGCGCTGGCGGGATAGGATATCTCTCAGCCATCACGATTCCCTCGATGACGCCCGCGCAGGTGAAGGCGCATCTGGCCAGCGGGGGGTACTGGGTTCGGACCGCGCGGTATGCCGCGCCGCCCATCCAGTTTGACGTGGGCCAGTCTCCCAGTGGCCAGAACGAAGCCAATGGTCAGGACTCTCTCACCACCGGACCCTATACGACCACGACGGGAACGGGGACCTTGGCTGGGAATACCGCTTATCAGGCGATTGCAGTGGGCCACAACTTGTACACTTGGCCACAGGCGGCCTATCCCACGAGTGGTGGGCCGACAGGGCAAAAGACTCAAATTAAAGGCAACACCGGCAATACCGATTACCAAGTCGACGTCAGTCCTCTGATTACGCCGCCGGTGCCGGTGACCGGAACCTTGATTGCTACAGGAAAATCGTATTCTTGGAGTTCCCCAGTGGCCGTGGCGGAATCGTGGGATGGCGGCGCCGTCGCATCGCCAGTGGACGTGCCGAGTGGGGTAATCCCTCCGACCTATCGCTACACCACGTCCCAAACTAGCCCTGGCGGGATTGGCGCAGCACAGTACCCCAGCGCCACCGCTCCACTCACCTCCGACCCGGTATGGATCGGATCGGCCGACGGCATGGGCAATGCCGTGGTGGCGTTTGGAGTGGCCAGCTTGCACCATCCTCGGGTGATTTTGTGGAACGTCGTCACCGGAGAGTACAAAGCGATTGGCGTGGGCCAGATTGGGACGAAGATTTGGGATGCCCCCTTGTATGACGCGACCAACGGCACGCTCTACGTGCAAGACGCCTATGGCGGGCTCTACGCCTTTAGCGTGGCCACCGGGGCATTAACCGGCGTCTATGCGCCGAGTGGCTGGACGAATACGCACCAGCTGACCATCGCGAAGGATCTGGCGCTCGATGGCAACGTGCTGTACGCGGTCGGGGAAGGCAACACCGCCATCGGGGCGTTCAAGCTGAACTTGCAACCCCTGTGCGACACCGGCACGGGCGTGACCCTCAACGGCTGCACCGATGTGACCGCGGCCTATGGGCCCAACGTGAATTCACCGACCGTGCTGACCGACAGCAACGGGAACACGACGCTGGTCATCAACAACGCGCAAGGCGACCTCTGGCTGGAATCGTCGCAGGATTTGTTCGCCGTGCACGGAGGAACCTATAACCAGACCCGGGTGGTGCCGCTGGGCAGTTCCTACATTGGATTTCTGCCCGATGCCGGCAGCTCGGGCGATCTGATCGGCTGGACGAATACCGATCCGAATGGCCAACCCGCGTTGGTGGTGTTCGTGCCAGAACCCTACCACGTATCGATGGCCGTGTCTTCGGCCACGGTCGCGTCGGGTGGCACGGTCACTCTCAGCGCCACCCCGTCGCCCTCAGGCGTGACCTGGGATGGCGGGAACAACCCCTATTCCGCGGATGGGACCATTGCTCCGGTAGCCTATCGCATCGTAGGCCCCACGGGCTATCTCTATCAACCCGGGGCGCCGTATCAACGCGTGAATGGCGGCTGGGCCGCGACGTGGAGTCCGCCGCCGAACACCACCGCATCACCCGAGACGTATACCATCACGACCACCGCCATCGACGAGCTCGGGCAGGCCGCGACGTCCGCAACCACCACGGTGACCGTGGAGCCGGTGCAGCCCGCGACGCAGAATTCGACGGTCGGCGATTTGACGCTCACCTGCGGATATGGCGGTGGAGGTCTTCCAATTACGGTTCCGCACACCTGCACCATTCCCAGCAGTGTGTCGGGGAATACGGCGGCCTGGTTCGTGCAGAACCCGCAATATGGGGCCAAATTTGGCGATACGATTCGGCTGACCCTGCAGATTCCGCCACCGTCGTTGCCAGCGCAGGACACGGTGGACAGCGTTGCTCTGACGGCACAGATGCCCTATACCCAAGGCGTGGCCAATGCACCCGGCAATCGCGGGTACGTGCTAGGCACCGGAAATTTGTACAATGATTTTCCGGCGACCTTGCATCTGACCCAGACGGGGACCTATACGGCCACGGGCCATGTGATCGAGTCGTGGGACGGCTATCCGCCGGATTTGGCGAACGCCAACATCGGGGATACCTACACCCTCACCGTGGACTGGAAAGCGATGGTGCATTACAGCTATCCGTCGGAGGTGGCGTGTCCGACCACCAAGGACCTCCAGAAACAGTGCCCGACCACCGATTATGGAACCGATACGTATACGGGCAGTGCGGATGCGCCAGTGACGGTCAATGGGACCGATTACTATGTCATTGCCACCCCGATTGGGTATTAGGAGCGTGGGGATGCCGTCGGCTCTCGCGACCCAGCGAGGGCCGACGGTTTTTTCTTCAGGCCACGTTAGCGAGCCTGAGGCAATCTCGGGATAAAGTCGATGTGGGCGTTCTGCAACACTTCCCGACACTGCGGAGTATCCCGCCATAGAACTTGTCGGCTTTTCCAGGCCATGCCGATAGCTGGAGCAATGACCACGTCGCTATCACCAAGTAGGCGCCTGAGGCACGGTGACATCCAAGCTTGATGCAGCGTGCGGGGAAGCAGCTTTTGTGCGACCCATAGATAACTGAGTGCAACGTACTGCCACGACCACTTGGACGGGACCTCTCTGACGCTTAATGGAGCCCACTGCGTGGGAAGGATTGTGAGGTAAACGATAGTGGCAGGATGCTTGGCTGCAGCTTGAGCGCAGTCTTGAATGCTTGCCCAGGTGTAAAATCCGTTACCTAAGAAAATTGAAGTTGCAAGATCGAATCGAATGCCACCCTCGAATTTATGGCTAAGGTCGGGGGAAATGTGCCAAAACGAAAGACGGCAAGTTTCTGTTGGAGGCAAGGCCATTCGGTGGATCTTTGGATGATAGATTCCTGCCACGATGTCCCAGACCCACTGCCAGGGAAATACCGTAACGAACAGGACCATCACGGCCAAATACCATCCATTGCTTGTTTTAAACAAAAGCCACGCAGCCCAGAAAAACGGGAGGACTACAACACTAAAGGCGGCTAGCAACCATGTGCGCTTAGCGATAGCCGTCCATTCGTTCGTACGAAAGGAGGTGCCGATTCCTTTGTTCCTCGCAGTATTGCTCATGGGGTTCATTGTACTATTTCCGCATTGGTTTCCGCACCTTCCACTAGAGACCGTGGTATCCCTCGCCGGAATCGCCGTCGTGATTGTCATCGTGATTTGGAACAGCGGTCTGTTTGTGGTAAACCGTGTCCGACGCATGCGGCACCAAGGTCCTTGGGGACACCAGTCTGGCGACTATAATGCGGAATTCCTCGGTTTGGTGAACCGTTATCTGCCGATGTACACCGCGGTCTGGTTGGTATTGATGGCTTGGGTCGGACACGCCGGAGGATTCGCGCAAGCCATTCAGGGACTCTGACGATGAGGAGAACGGTCACGAGAGGAGGTAGGGCATGGCCACCCAATATGTAATGCTGATGATTCTCATGTTTCTTGGCATCGGAACGACTGGGTACTTTGCCGCCATTCACTCGGTTGCCATCGCCCGCGCCACCATGAGTCGGGACATGCAGATTGCGTTGCAACAGACGGCCGATACCGCCGTGACCCTCAATCCCACGACGGGAAGTCAATGGACCAAAACCACCGACCCAGGGTCATCCGTGGAAGACACCTTTCAAACAGCGCTATCCCAAGTGCTCACCGGGACGCCCTGGGCGTCCATGTCGATTGATGTCAAAGCGTTTCAGGTGTATACGCTGGCGGACATCGGCCAGCCTGCGCCGTGGGGCTATCCGGGCACCACGATTAGCGGTCCCGGGTACTATGCCGAAGTCACGTTTCCCTGGAAAGTACTGTCGTTTCTGCCGTCCGTAACGGTGACCGTGCCGGAGGTGATGCAGGCGAACAGCTTGGTGGAACCGGGGAATGTCTCCCCAACCTGGAACCCGCATGGATAATCGTGCTGATGAGTCCACCGGTCTTTTTCCTGGGTGGCCACATAGGTTCAAATGAAACCGTTTTGGAAGGGAGCGCCAACCCGATGCACGTTACCATTCGATTTGTGGACGCTCATGGTCAGCCTATTGATGATCCTACCCCTCAACAATTAGAACGTCTAGCCAACGCCTACGCAGCAGTCGTGCTGGCCGCAACCTTTCCCGGCGCGACGTTTCAGAACCGCGAGACGGCTGCTCCGGCAGCCACCGCGCAAAGCCTCTGATGAGCGCAGGGAGGCCGCTGTACTCTGGGTTATACTAACGATATGAAAACGAAGACGATCCCGTCGACTGCTGAAGAGCCAAAGCGAGCCGCTCTATATATCCGTGTATCCACGGATGAACAGGCAGAAGAGGGCATGTCGTTGGATGCCCAACGGAAAGCGCTGGAGTTGTTTTGTCAGCAGCAAGAGTATGTGGCAATCGAATGTTTTACCGATGCAGGAGAGTCAGCGCGGTCCGATAAGCGACCGGCGTTCCAGCAGATGATTGCGACGGCCAAACAATCCCCCAAACCGTTTGACGTGATCTTGGTGCATAAAATGGACCGCTTCGCCCGCAATCGCGAAGATAGTGCCGTCTATAAGGCCCTCCTCCGGAAGGAGCTAGGCATCGATGTGGTCTCTATCACCGAGCGTTTCGACGACAGTCCTACCGGCAAACTGACCGAAGGCATCATGGAAGTCATCGCGGAGTTCTATTCCGCAAACCTGGCCCATGAGGTCCTGAAAGGAATGCGGGAGAAGGCGTCTCGGGGACAGGCCCTAGGATTAGCTCCCTTGGGGTACCGGATTGGAGCAGACGGCCGGTACGAAGTCGTGGAGGAGGATGCCGCGATTGTTCGGTGGATCTTTACCGAATACGTTGATCATCAACGCGGAATGAATGGCATTGCCGTATGGCTTAAAGATCACGGGGCCACGCAGTTTGGAGGTCGGGCCGGGGCGATCAAATGGTCCTTGCCGGGCGTAAAACTAATTTTGCAAAACCGTGCCTATCTTGGAGAGTTTCATTGGTCCACGCGGCGTGGGGAATCGGTGTTTGCCATCCCCGACGCGCATCCGGCCATTATTACGCCTGCACTCTTTGAGCAGGCGGAGCAACGGATTGCAAACCGCGGACGAATGCCGCGGACCCCATACGGGGATTATCTCCTACGGGGTCTAGGGCGCTGCGCCTTCTGTGGGGGAGGGCTTATTTTCAACCGCCAGTACAATGGGTGGACCAAAGGTCAGGGACGTTCCAATCAGCCCTCGACCTACAAGGATATCTTGGTTTGCGAACGATACTATCGATACCGATGTGAAAAAGGTGTCCGCAATTGGATCGCCGTCGACGAGGCAGAGGCCGCGATTTTGGGAGCGATTCAGCGTGTGGTTGACGGTAGTCTTACGCTGGAAGCTGACCAGATTGTCTGGGCGGGCCGAGAACGCATCGCCCGGCAGATCGCGGCATTGCAACGCAAGCTAGCGACTGTTCAAGAAGGCTTTGATCGCCAACTTATTGCCTTCGAACAGGGGGTGTTGGACCTCGACGACTTGCGTACGGCGAAGGCGCGTCTGCTTCACACCCGAGAAGAGATTGAGGAGCAACTGCGAGGTCTCCAACAGCAGCGCGAGAGTCAAGTCGTGCCAACGGATCTGCTGAAGCGATCTCTAAAGTCGTTGTTACAGGAGTGGCAAGACGGGCAGCCGTTAGAGGTGCGACGCCGCGCCATCGGCGGAGTGCTAGATCACTTCACGTATGATCGCCGGGCGGACGCCCTGGAACTCGTGTTTCGTATTCCGGACGCCTAGCCTTTGCTAAATAAATTCAGGTGATCCCCTCTTCATTTTTGGGGCAGTCGCTGTCGGCATGTTTGGTCAGCCGGCGCTCGGCGTGGTGCTTGCCGCCGCGCATTATGTGGGCGCGTTACTGGTGGGTCTCACTTACCGGTTTTACGGCAGTCGTCGTGGGCATCGCCACCACGGGCAGGGAGTGGTTGTGCATGGAATCTTTCGCCGGGCCACCGATGCGATGATTCGCGCTCGGATGGAAGATGGTCGTTCAATGGGCCGCGTGCTGAATGAGGCGATTTCAGAATCCATCGCCACGTTGTTTATGATTATGAGTTTCATTGTCCTGTTTGCCGTGATGCTACAGGTCTTGAGCCGAACAGGAATTCTGGTAGGATTGGAGCTTCCCCTGGCGGCAGGTTTTCATGCTCTCGGGCTGTCACCTCAATTGGTTCCGGGAGCCGTGAAAGGGGTGTTTGAAATCGATCTGGGCACGGCCGGAGTAGCCAAAGCCAACGCTCCTTTGATGGATCAGATGGTCGTGGTTTCCGCCATCATCGCCTGGTCGGGCTTGGCAGTTCATGGTCAGGTGGCGTCGGTCCTCGCCGACACGGACATTTCCATGAAGCCGTATTTCTTGGCCCGATTTCTGCACGCCGTATATGCAGGCATTCTGACCGTGGTGCTATTTCGGCCGGTCGAGGCGCTTTGGGGAGGCGTGGCTTTGCCCGTGTTTGCCGGCCGAGATTTTGTGGTGAGCCATCCGACGGCACCGAGCCTGCTGGACGCATTGCACTTGAGCTCGGTTCTGCTGGCGGGATCTTTGATCGCGCTCTTGGTCGGAGCGAGCAGCGTCGGAGTGCTGACCATGCTGCGCGTGCGTTGGTTAGCGTCTCGCCGTCACCCAAGCTAGAGACGCAATCGTCCCCCCTCCGGCATACGCTATCAGGGGGAGGGAGGACGATTGGGGATCACGGCCATGGGCAGGTTTTTCTCGTTGGTAGCCTTTGTGGTGGCGGGAGGAAGTCTGTGGGCTGCTGTGGACCGATGGGCAGGGCTGTACAGCCGATTGGTCGCGGCCGGGGGGGAATTGGTATTCTTCTGGACACCGTGGTCGCGGCTGGGGGCGGGACTTTTCGTTGCCGGCGCGGGCTTGACTGTGTACCATATGTACAACGGTAAGTACTGGCGGACCCATTCGTCAAGCCGACAAGATGCGATAGAATTGATCGAATTGATAGCGTGGTTGTGGATGTTGGCAGCATTGCGATGAGCATCGGGGGGACAACTTTGCAGTTTGCAGTTTTAACGTCTGGCGGGGATGCGCCGGGAATGAATGCCTGTATTCGTGCAATCGTCCGGCAGTCGATCTATATGCATCATGAGGTATGGGGGATCGTACGGGGCTATTTGGGACTGATCGAAGGCCATCGGCGGCGACTCGGACTCGGTTCGGTGGCTGATTTGATCAAAACCGGGGGCACCTTTTTACGGACAGCGCGATGCTTGCCATTTCTTAATGAGGACGGGCAGGAGATGGGTCGCGACCGCCTGCGGGCGTGGGGCCTGGACGGTTTGATTGTGGTTGGCGGCGACGGTTCCTTGCGAGGAGCGCTTGCGCTCCATGGCCTGGGCGTGCCGGTGATCGGGATACCCGCCAGCATCGACAACGACATTTTTGGGACTGATCACGCAATCGGTTTTGATACCGCCATCAACAACGTAACTCATTCCATGGACCAAATCCGCGACACCGCCAGTAGCCACGAGCGTGTCTTTGTCATCGAGGTCATGGGGCATACCAGTGGGGCGATCGCGGTGGCGGCGGGGGTGGCCGGCGGAGCGGAGACGATCCTCATCCCTGAAGTGCCGTTGAATTATGAAGCCATGTTGACCAGACTGAAACATTCTCGGGCACGGGGAAAGCGCCATAGTTTAATCGTTGTCGCCGAGGGCGCCGCCAAGGGCGACGACGTCGCCAACTTCATCAAGAGCAAGACCGGGTATGAGGTCCGACTTTCTGTGCTTGGCCACACGCAGCGCGGCGGCCCGCCCACGGCTTTTGATCGGATCTTGGCGTCGCAACTGGGAACGTTTGCCGTACAGTTGCTGGCTGAAGGTAGATCGGGCGTGATGGTGGGGAGACAACGCGGGGAACTCACGACGACCTCACTAGATATCGCGGTGAACACCCATAAGGGTCCGGATCTTGAGCTTGCCCAATTGGCGGCCATCTTAGCCATCTAGTCATCCGGAGGTTGCGGGATGTGCATTGGCAAAGCGGCCGACATGCTCGGGATGTATATCGTAGGATAACGCAAATCGGGTAGAGCGACAACGCCACCAAGAATTTAACCTTTTCAGGATGGGTACGACGTGCGCCTCAAGCGTCAAAGCGCGGGAACGACGGTCGGCCGGAAGAAGCGATGGTCGTCCGATGCCGCAGGGGATATGGGGGCGTGCCGCGAGGTTTGGATTCGGCCCGCGGACCGTCAATGCATAGCAGACACCACCCCTGGCTTAGGCCATCGGCATAGGTGGTGGCCGTCCAGGGGTCGAGCCCCAGTTGGCGCAACTGGCGTGGCAGGTCCAAAAATGGGTAGACGCTAAGCGGGCGAGTCAGCGCGCCCAGCACGACGACCTGCGTCGCTGGCGTGGGACTGGGAAGAAAGACGGTGATGCGAGAGTCTTTGGCATATTCCACGACGCAGGCCAAGATGGTATTGCGCTGCCGGAGCATTCCCCATAGTTGAGCGATTGGAAACCACCTCATCAACGAAGTTTGTAGCTTAAGCCTCGTTACCCAGCCTGCCACGGTGGGACCCTGAACCACCGATCAGCGGGAGGCCTTGCCCTTTGGAGACAACCCAGCACTAGGCCGTTGGGCTACGGGTCGGATCCGGGATTGTGCCACAAGGCTTTGAGCGGAAGCACTCCGAGCACCATGCCCTGCGGCGAAAGAACGGCTAACACGGGAGTATTCGGGGCTAAGCGCGTGAGATGCTCCGCTAACTCGGGCGGCAAGCTGGCGACGGGAAAGGCCGCCTCGGTTCCATTGGCTAATCGCAAAGCCACCTGTGCTTTCTTCACCTCGGTTACCCAGGCGCGCTCAACATGGGGCCGGCCAGCAATATACTCGGTCTGAATGCCCTCTGTCGACTGCCGACCGAACACCTCCACCCCTTCCCCGGGTTGAAGACGGGCGCCCCCCAGCAGCACCGGGCGAGAAAACGTCAATTGCAGGGTTTGGTGGTGCGTGGCAAGCGCCCAGCCCTGGGCGTGCCGGGTCAGGGTGCCGTGTGCTGCGGGCAACAGCATGATGATGGGATGCGCGGATTGTGCGCCCAGCACGGCGACGTGCTGGTCTCGTCGCACGGTAAGCCGTGGCACCGGATAGAATCCAACTCGGAAATAGGCGCCACGGAGGGGGACCCGGGCGGTAGGAGTCCGGGTGCTCGAGGGATAGCGGACGGTAATGCTCTTGGCGTCCACGGCGATGACCCGGCCCGCATAGGGATGCCGTAACGGATACGTTCTGGTGATCTGTTCCGAGGGGATGTTCCGGCCTGTCTCCGGCGGGACGGCTGTCGCCCGTGCCGGCGACGCGATACCCAAGATCCCCACCATGACGAAAACGGTGATCGCTAATTGGTTCTTTGCGGTCATGTGGGTATTTTCCTCCTTCGTTCGCCTTCAGCGGCGACCACGTGCTGGTCGGTCGGCGGCAAACATCCCTGACTGCGCGCCCTACCCTAAGCGGGAATTTTCGCTTGAGCCAAGATCATTGCGTAGGTTAGCCTGTACCCGCAAGGGAAAAATATTCAGGTCGGCCGCCCGGAAAAGGGATGGGGACGACATGGGCTGGCGGGCTCAAGCTTGGCCAGGCCGGTTCACCGGAGTAACCACAATGGCCATTTCCAGGCAAAGACGGGAGGCGCCAAGCGGGCGGGCCCTCGGGCGTACGGATGTCCGATCGCTCAAGACGGCTACCAAGCTGGAAGCGTTGGAGCTTCTTGGCAGCTTTCGAATGTTGAGGCGGTCACCCCAACGCAAATTTGCCGCGTATTCGGCAGGACCCGCGCTCTTCATTGGCGAACACCTGCTTATAGCGCCTGGGGTATTCACCGCATCTCGTGCGTTTTCGCTCGCCTGGCCTCGGGGCGCCGGCGCTGGTTACGAACATTCGTCAAGACGCCGCACGCGTCCCCCCCCCGCAGCTCCCATCGGCCGCTCGCTGCACCGCATCCGCTTCCGCCGTGGCTGACGATCTTCGGGTCGGCTGCTTCACCAAACGCGCAAAAACGGCGATAATAATGACAGATTCGAGGCATGGAGGCCCCAATGAACGTACGCGAGCAGGTCTGGCGCTGGTTGTTGATGACGCGACCAACGGACCGTTGGACATTAGGTATGGTGGCCCAAGCGGTGAACCGATCGGGAGCTGTGGTGCGCCGGGCTTTGGCAATTCCGCTCAAGTCCGGAGCGATTGCCCGATCGGATCACGGGTGGCGAGTCATCCATCGGCAGAAGCTCTTGATGATTTGGGCGGTGTTTCACGAAGGGGATGTGGTCGGCACTTTAACGTTGCGGGCGCCGGTACGGGAGATTGAAGGCTATATGCTGCCTGAGGCGTTATGGACGGGACCGTCCGCACTGCGATTTCGAGGGGAGACCCTGCCCGCCGATTACGACCAAGTGTGGGTGTATCTATCGGAAGCGCAATGGCCGCTGTTGGTGGAGCGCTTTCGTCCGCTCCTAGCTCCCGAACCGGTGCAACGGCGTAGCACCGCGAATCTTTGGGTGTTACGCCTGGACGCCGCGCTCACGAACCCCGTGCCGTGGCCACAAGTGTTTGTCGATCTGTGGCAAAGTTCTCGCTGGTGGTCAGCCTTATTTTCGGGTGGCGGAGGGATACGTCGATGGGGCCTGAGTTTTATCGGGAAGATGTGACCGAAAAGCGTTGGCAGTTGTTGCAGCAATTGCATCGTCAGTATGATTTCGTCCTGATTGGCGGTTGGGCAGTCTGGGCGTATACGCATCAAGACAAATCGCGGGATATTGATATCGTGGTCGATTATGATACGTTGGGTGTTTTGCGCCAAGCCTTTCCCAATTTGCACAAAAACCACCGCCTGAAAGAATACGAGATTCCGCAAGGCGTGTTCGATGTCGATGTGTATGTGCCGCATTATTCCACGACCCTAACCGTTCCGCCGGACTATCTTCTGACGCAGCATTTAACGCAGGAAGGGTTTCGGGTTCCTCCGCCAGAGGCCTTGTTAGGGCTCAAACTCGGAGCTTGGTGGGAACGACGGGACTCCATCCACGGCCAACAGGATTTGCGCGACATTAGAGGCTGGTTGCCGTGGTGTACCTTACCTGCCGTGCGGCAGTTAGGTCTGGAGGCCCACCTAACGACGGCTCAGGTCGAACGGATTGCTGCCGCATGGCAGGCTGCCAAACCGCAAATTCCTAAGCGACTTCGAGAGGCATTCGAGCGGCCGAAGGCCGCACGCCCTCGGGGGGCGATCCGATGAGGTTAAAACCAGTTAGACCTGTATCACCAAAGACTACAGAATGTCGTGGCGCGGCAGGTTGCCCGCCCAAGCGTTCGTTTGGCCTTGGAACACGGGGCTAAAGTCATGGTGTTCGTCTCTTTGCAACTACCGGGTCTCATCGTAAGGGGAGTTCTTCGAAAACGGAGGATGAACCAAAGCCTGCGTAGGGCATAGACGAATATGGCGCAGATCTCATGCTACCATTCTGAGGTTATTTTCGACGACCGCGCCCCCCTTATCGGCCATGTGTAGAGGGCCCGAACGCTCCCACCTGGCTTAACCGATCATCGATCCGCTTCTCTCCATCCCCTGCTTTCAACCGGTCTTATCTGGGAATGTCGCCTTCACGCGTAACCTGTTTTCCGCAATGGGGTACGAAGAAGGTTCTCCCTTGGATAATGATGCCAGCGCAGAGGTCAACAACAGGCTTGGACCATCTCAGAGCGCACGCCAGGCGCGGGACGCCACCCGGTCAACGGCAATCAGCCAACCATGGATCCGATGCCACCAACCTGATCCTGGGGCGGCATGGGTTGTGGTAGGCGGCGTTGCAACCCGTAGCACGGGCAGGGGTTTCATGGAGGGCAAGGTGGATAGGGGATGCTGTTCGGAGACGAACCGGTAGCGGGTCGACGCCGAAAGATCCGTCCGCTCAAATTGGGAGACGTAATACGTGACCGTTACCTCGGGAACGATTCCACCGTACAAGGGGACGTGCCAGTTATCCTGCAACCGGCCAAAATAACCAAATCGTCCCCAGGTGGGATCGGCGACCACCCATCCCACGCCGGGAATGAAAAATTCGTCCCACTCATGGAAGCCGCCGTGGTTGCCCCCGTTATTGACCACGTAGCCACCGACCAGGCGGGCGGGGATGCCGTCGGTACGCAGGAGGGCGGCGTACAGTTCCGCGAAATCGCTACAAATGCCACGGCCGTGTTTCAGTGTGGCAACGGCTCCGCCAGATGCTTTGAGTGCGTGACTGTAGCGGATGTGGCCAACCTCCCAGGCAAATAAGGCCCTTGCCCGGGCGACGGGATTGGTCAGGCGGCCGGTTACCTGACGCACCACCGCGGTGACTTGAGGAGCGTCGGTGTTGACACCTTGGGAATATTCGTAGTGCGGGTTGGTAAACTGTTGATACATGGCAGAATGGATCTGGTAGGGGGCGATGTGCTGCGGGAAGTGGTATGCGATGGCTCGCGAGACGTCGACATAGTGCAGGACCAGAACCTTGGTCTGATGAGCCCCGAGCTTGGCAAACCGAAACACGCCGATGATATTGCCGCTCCGGTCGCGCTGGGTTGCTGCCGGGCGAGCGCTGAGGCTGGTAAGCTGCACCCGGCTATATAGCGTGGGCGGGGGCAATAGGATGACGCGGGCCACCACATTTAATGCCGGTCGTGAACTGGAATTGGTGACGCGCACCGTTTCCTGAAAGCTGTAGCGTCCCGGCAGGCTGGTAAATTCGCTGGTAATGGGCGCCGCTTGGGCAGAACCAGCCAGCCCAAAGCAACCCATTGAGCCCACGATTGCGGCGATGGCGACACCGCTTCCTCGGCGCATCGCGCATCCCTCCCGAAAAAAAGGCGGCCACGCAGGCCGCCTTGCCTGGTCAGCGGCTCGTGTCAGCGAATTTTTTCTACTTCATTACGGATGTCTTCTAGTTTAACATAGCGATCACACGCATTCTCCAACTCGGAAGAAATCATCCCCCGCGTACCTACCCCCACAATTTCCTTGCCCTTCGAGCGCAATAGCTCAACCGCTCGCTCGAAGTCGCCATCTCCACTCATCAATATGGCGATGTCGTAGCGGTCGGCGGTGTTGAACATGTCAATCACGATCTCGATATCCAGGTTTGCGCGGCGAATGACCGCGTTCGAATTTTGGTCTAAGGTCTCCTTGATAGACTTCTCGCGAATTGTAAAGCCAAGGTGCCGCAGCGCAGTCAAGAAATCCCGCTGGCTGTTATCGGGAGGCACCTGCACTCCCGTGTAGTAAAACGCGTTATACATCTCACGCCCGCGGGTGAAAAACTCAATCACCCGAGCAAAGTCAAGGTGCCAGCCGAGGAGTCGCTGGGCGTAAAACATGTTGGCTCCATCGACAAAAATGGCAACTCGTTCATTTTGGTAGCTCACGCTGTCCTCCCAATTGAACATGGCATTAATTCGTACCACATCTACCTCAATCTATGCTGCCCCCTGCTCAAGAAGTCTGGTTTACACTTCTCACACGCGCGAAGCACCGAACGTCGGCAGCCGGCGCTCAAAAACCTCAAGTCTTAGCCCCGCGCAGCATACCTCGTTCCTTATGGTACACAAAATCAGCGCCCCATGCCACAGTTTTTGTTTTCCAATCTGGTTTACCCGGAAAGCGATTTCCATATTCCTGTTCGGATTCAGGCAGGGATTTTGTGGGGGTATGCCGTAATTCTCCATGGTGGACGGTAACAGGGAGGGGTGAAGATACGGCTATCCGACAGCAAAAGGGGTTGCCGCTGTACCTGCAGCTCAAGCAGATGATCCAGGCACAAATTGCCTCCGGGGCTATGCATCCTGGGGACCGCGTCCCGTCGGAGCGGGAGCTCTCGGACCGATTTGGAATGAGCCGCATGACGGCACGGCAAGCGCTATTGGAACTGGTCCAGGAGGGCCTGTTGTATCGCGAACAGGGCAGGGGAACCTTTGTTGCCCACTACAAGATCAACCAGGGCCTACTCGGGGTAACCTCGTTCACCGAGGACATGTTAGCGCGCGGCATAGCGCCAGCATCGGTCGGGCTGGAGCAAACGCTGGAATTGGCCTCGGCAGAAGCCCGGGAACGTCTGCAACTCGATCTGGGGGCGACGGTGGTGCGGCTGTTGCGGCTCAGGCTGGGCGACAGCCGACCGATGGCCCTTGAGCAAGCGATCTTGCCGGCGGATCTGGTTCCAGGCCTGGAAAGTGTGTCGCTGAACGGAACCTTTTCGCTTTACGCCTATTTGAGGGAACGCGGCATTTTGTTCAAACACGCGCATCAAACCCTTGAAGCGGTGCTGGCTGACACCCCTCAGGCGGACCCGCTGGGCGTAAAGCCGGGATCCCCTCTGCTCTTGTTAGAACGCATTTCTTTCGACGGCGACGGTCGGCCGCTCGAATTCGTGCAGGCCCACTATCGTGCTGACCGCTTCAAGTTTTTTGTTGACCTGAGCCAGTTGTAGCCGGTGGGTGCCTGACGCCGCGGACAAGAGGCCAGAGATTTCGAGATGAGAGACAGAGGTGGCATTGAACATGCAGGTATACATCGCGGGTGACAACCTAGGTGCCGCAGAACTTTCCGCGCGGCTGATCATCGAGTCCATCGTCGAGGACCGCGCGCGCAATTTAGGATTCGCCACGGGACAAACCATGGTGCCGATCTATGCGAAGGTGGTCAAACAGGTTGCCAACGGCAATTTGGACTTGTCCTGCGAGGCATGGCGGACGTTCAACTTGGATGAGTACGTAGGCCTCTCAGGCGTACACCCGAGCAGCTTTCGCTACTTCATGGAGCAGCATCTCTTTCGGTGGTTGAAATTGGAGCCCGAGCAGATCCATTTTTTGAACGGGTTGGCTCCTGATCTGGAAAGGGAATGTTTACGTTACGAGGACATCCTGCATACCCATCCGCTTGACCTGCAAGTCTTGGGGCTGGGCGTGAACGGACATATCGGCTTCAACGAGCCCGGGACGGCGTGGGACAGCCGAACCCATCGCGTGCACCTCTCGGCCGAAACCCAGGCGCACAACCGAGACAGCTTTCCTGGAACGATGCCGCAGGAGGCGCTCACCATGGGCATCCGGTCTATCTTGGATGCAGCCCGCATTGTGTTGGTGGCGACGGGTGCGCATAAAGCGGAGGCGGTCTACCGGGCGACCCGCGGTGCGAAGACGATCGATTGTCCGGCGTCGGCCCTGCAAGAGCATTCCAACGTCCGCATCGTCGCCGATCGCGCGGCGGCCCAACTGCTGTTGGACGACGGGCAAAGTGGCGCCAATGTTGAGGTGATTCACGTGCAACCGTCTGTTGGGGGGTGAGCGAGACGAATTCGACCATCGTGATGGGAGTCGATGCCGGCGGCAGCAAAACCAAGGCAGTTCTGGCGAGTGTCGACGGGGTATTGAGCGAAGGCTTGGCCGGACCCGGCAATCATCAAGGACCGGGGGGGTTTGAGGCGGCACTGACGGAAATTCAGCGTTCGATGGAGGCTTGCTTGACGGCCGGCAGCTTCCACCTGGAGGACGTTGCTTATACGATTCTCGGCGTGGCGGGGGCGGATTTTCCGGAAGACTATGTGCGCATCAATCACGCGCTGTCGTCGTGGTTTGGCGATCGCCCCTTCACGGTGGTCAACGACGCAGAGATTGCACTCATGGCCGGCAGCCGGACCGGGGTTGGCATCGTCACCGTGTTGGGGACGGCGACCAATGTGTTCGGCATCAATTCGGCGGGAAAGCGCCTGGGAGTTGGCGGCTTGGGATTTCCCTTCGGTGACTTGGGAGGAGCCATCGACCTGGTTCCCCGGGTCCTCCACTGCGCTTTTCGCAGCGCCGAGGGTCGGGGGCCAAAAACCCGGTTGGAGTCGGCGATCTTGGAAGCGCTGGACTTGCCCGATGTCCATGCACTCCGGCGCACAATGTATTTCTCCGAACATCCTGAAGAGTATCAGCGGCTGGCGCCCTTGGTGTTTTTGGTGGCGCAAGCGGGCGATCGGGTGGCTCAGGACGTCCTGATTGAGATGGGTACCAAGGCGGGAGAGAGCGCGGGAGCGTGCGCGCGCGGTTTGGAAATGGTCGACGGCCCCGTGGAGATGGTGCTCTCGGGATCGCTATGGACGGGGCCGGGGCCGTATTTGGTCGACGCGTTTACCCTCAACGTGCACCGATATGCGCCGGCCGCGGTGGTGCGCCCATCTCCGCTCGAGCCGGTGGCGGGGGCGATTCGCTTGGCCTGGGAGCGCCTCGATGCCGCCGTCAACTGGGAACGCATGCTGCCCACCCTGAAACTGTTGGCCGTAGGCTCGCCTGAGGGAACCGGATAATCACGGTGCGCATAGCGTTCAGGTGGTGGCCGCCCTCGCCGCGGGGAACGCCACCACCGGAGTACGGCTGGTCCTGTCCCCTTGCTCGGTTAACCAAAACCAGCCAAAACTAAAGCGGGAGTTTGCCCCGTTGGCGTCCCCACCCGGGGGGGCGCATGAGTGCTACCGCGCGGTCGGCCCGGCCCAGGCACCCGCGGAGAACGCCCAGCGCCTGGTAATAGTCCTTGTACCGAAAGCTGGAAATCCCTCCCCGGAATAGCTCGTACTGCGAAGTGATATGCAACCAGTCCTCGAAGACGTCGCTGACGTCAACATAGGTGTCGGGCTCGAAGTCTTCCATGTCTTCCCAGTTCTCGGCAAAATAGATCCGGTTGACCCCGTGGGCCGGCCATGGGCGACGGATGCCGTCGAGTTCGGCCAAGAAGATGGCCCGCATCGTGTTGGTGTGCGTATTGGCGTGGTCGTCGTGCATTGAGCGGCGGGGATGGGTGATGAGGATGTCCGGCTTTTCCTGGCGAATGACGTCGGCGATGGCCAGCGCGACTTCCTCGGCGGCCAGTAGTTCGGCGTCTTTATAGGGCAAGAACCGCGCCTTGGCACCGAGTCCGGCTGCCACGATCTTGGCCTCGGTGAGTTTTTGCTGAGCATAGGGTTCCGGATCGAGCCGGGGATGACCTTTTTCGCCGGGGGTGCAATGCAGGAAGGTGGCGCTGTGGCCAGCTCGAGTATAGGCCAGGATGACGGCGCCGCAAGTGAATTCCATGTCGGCGGCGTGTGCCCCGACTGCTAAAATGTGCATGGCTCACCTCAAGACTTTCGTGACGATGGTAAACCGCCGAAAAACGGTGAAACCCGCCGCGCGGTAGAGATGACCCGCGGCGGATTTCTCACCCGTCCACAAGAACCACGACGCATGGCAATGTTGCCGCTGCTGTTCTTGCAGCGTCAGATGCAAAAGAGCCTTGCCCAATCCCCGGCCGCGCTGGCTTTCGGCTACGCCGAAGGGACCGAAGCGGTCAAAGCTCCGGTCGTATGCGCCGAAGACGGTGAAGCCCAAGATGGTGGTGGCTTCCCGGCAGATGCGGATTTGACTGGGCGGCACGTTACGGATCAGCGCTTCCCGGATTGCCCGCGTCCAGTCGCCGTAGAATTCCCGTTCGCAAAATTGCAGTAAAGGCACGTAATATGGCGGCGTGATGGCTTCGAACGTCACCCCTTCGCGTTCCCGCCGGGTGATCAACTGGCGCACGTCATCCGGCATGACGTAATCGACCAAACTGCGATCCATTGCCACGCAGGGGTACAGTGTGCGGTAGCCTTGGGCGGCGAAGAATGCCGTGGCACCGGGATACCCCGCTTCATCAATTCCCGGCACCACATACGACGGGGCGTATGACGAGAATTCTACGTGATGATGCCCATTTTCCTTCAACCAGTCTTCGGCCCGTCCCAAGAGTTGGCTGGCGACTCCCCGACGACGATAGGCAGGGTCCACGGCCAGTGCGGTAATCCAACCCGAATCCGGTTCCAGGTCGGAGCCGAGGGGAACCTTACGCAACATGGCCTGAATAAAACCGACCACATACTCGTGGTCGGTAGCGACCAGCGTGCCGTTGGCATCAAAGTTCGGGTCGAGGAGAAATTTGTGATAAAATGTGGGCTCGTCCAATAAGTCATGGATCAAGACGCGATTCCACAAGGAAACCATATTCGCTTCGTCACCGCCGCGGTATGGGCGGATGGTAATCTTCATCCCATTGCGCGGGAAACCACGGCCTGGTTAGCCGGGGAAGGACAATGCCTCTCCCGCTCCTCCTTTGGTTGATACGATCAGTTGGTTTACGGCGCATCTGATAAATGAATCAAATAATCCCAGGCATGCTGGGCTGGATTGCCCCGTTCCCCGCATTACGCGGCTGGCAACCGCGGACCCCTTCCGATCGCCGGAAACTCGGTACCGCAGCTTGTCGTCGGGCGGGGAACACAGTACCATAGTACCATGAAGAAGCATATTCCGTTTGCGGCACGCCATATTCCACTTGGGATCGTCGTGAGTTTCCTCGGAGCGGCGGCGGTCGGCTGCGGCACGCAGGCGGGGATTCATTCGGCGCCGGAGGCACACGGCAAGAAGCTCCGGGCTGAGCTGATGAAGGCCATGTCGTCTTGGCAAGCCACGTCCGCCCAAGTGGTCGACGTGGTGCGGCAAGCGGGCCATCCTGTCCGTCACCTCACGCTCAACCTGATCACGGCCTCCCATCCCCAGCGTTATATGCTGACCGTCGGCCAAAACGGCCATCAGACGCTGACCATCGTTGACGACGGGCACAGCACGGTATCGTATACGGCGGGCAATCGCCATTACCAGGTGCTGAGTGCCCTCCCGCCTTCGTCCAAAGGGTTGCGGCTGATGGGGGTCGAGCTGCCCACGGTCTTGGCTGCCAGCACCCTGCATTCGGTGAGGGTCATCAACGACAACCAAGCGGTCATGTCCATGACGACCCCGCTGCCCAACGGTACGGTTGCCCATGTCGAATTTCGGTACAATCCTGCCCAGAACCTGCCCCTGGCATTTTTGGCTCACTGGCAAGGCGGGAGCATCCAAGAGACGGTTAAACGCTTTGTGGTCAATCCGACTTTGAGTTCCCGGATCTTCCGCTTCCGCCCGCCGTCCAGGGTGACCCCGGAAGTGGTCCTGTCTCAAACGCAAACGGATTTGAAACTTGCTCAGCACAGTGTGCAATTTCCGATTGTCCTTCCCCCGGCGGCCGCCAATGTGACGCTGGACAACGTTTCCGTGGGGAAGGCCCAACGCGCTGCCGGAAATTCCGGCACGGTGGTGGTCCTCACCTATACTGCCCCCGACGGATCCTACCTCCTGGTGACCGAACGCAGCGTGCAAAAAAAGGCTCAGGCCCCTCCGGGGGTGAGCGTAGCCACCGAAACGTTCGGGGACCTGACCGTCGCTATCGGCGTCATGCCGCCATTTTCCGAAGATTTTGCCAGTTTTAAGGTGAACGCTACTGAGATTTGGGTGCAAGGGAAGGCCAGCACGGTGCAAAACTTACTCAACGCCTGGGGCAGCAATGTGTCCCCTTCGGGTACCTAACCCCGGTTTTGCAAGCAAGGTACCCTCCGCGCATCGCATACCCGCGAGAATTTCCCTGTTCGGGCATGGATTGATGATGCTAACGCAACACGGTTTTGAGAGGAAGGGCCGCTAAATATCCCGAGTTGGCCGCATTGCCCGTGGCGAACACGGTGTGGTTGATGACGACCGGCCCATAGGCGTTGACCCACGGCGCAATTTTTGTCCGCTTGACGACCGCCCCCGTTTTGGCCGAGATGCTGTAGAGCATGCCGTGGGAGTTGATGGCCAATACGTGTCCGTCAAGCCAAACCGGAGGCCGAGTGACCGGTTCATGCAAATTATCTTGCCACAGCAGTCGGCCGGTTTTGGCCGAGAGCGCGACAAAGTTTCCGTTCAGCGCGTTGCCAACATAAAGGCGATTCCCGTGCAACATGGGCGTTCCGGTTTCTTTGAAGGGCGGGTTGGCCCCTTTGGCCAGGGTGTGGCTCCACACAATCTTTCCGGTCTTTGCTGAAAGGCCGAAAATCTTGGCAAAGTGCCGCGGATTGAAACGCGAAATGCCGGGACGGCCGGTGAGTGCCGCGGTGAACAGCATGCCATGGTCGAAGACCAATGGGGTATCGTCCACCCCTCCCGTGGCCTTGGGAATCAGGGTTTTCCATATGATGCGCCGGGAAATCCGGTTAATGGCCACCACTTTAAGCGGCCCCGCGCCGCCCAGGAAAATTCGGTGGCCGATCAGGCGCGGGCTTGAGCGACTGACATAGATGCCGATGGCGATCCGCCACAGCAGGTGGCCGGTTTTCGCGTCGAGCACGTCAAGATGTCGGCCGCCGGTAGCTAGAAAAACGTGCCCATTGGCTACCGTGACCGGAGCTTGGTCAGCAAACGCGGTGGAATAATGCCATAGTAACTGGCCGTTGGTGGCGTTGTAGGCGAAAAGGCCAGAGGGGCCGGTTCCGCGTTTGGTCCCCGGTGTCGTCGCTGGAGAAGCGTTAAACGATGCGAACTTGGCGTTGCCTTCACAAATAAATACCCGATTGTGGGCCACAATCGGTTCGGAGAAGGTGGAATTGGAGATGGTGTCCGTCCAAAGTACGTGCCCATTTTCGGGATCGATGGCCCACAAAGAACCGGGGTGGCCGGCAGAACCCAGGCCTCCGGCGACGTACATTACGTTGTTGACCACCGGCGCGTCACTGTTGGCCAGACTTGGCAATTGAACCAAATAATTGGGCCCTTGATATCCGGTGGGAACGATAAAGCTGTCGTTGTTCACCATACTGCGATGATCTTGCGGCCACGCTGTGGGCGTGCGGCCGATCGGGCCGGTAGCCGTTTCGTAAACTCCGACCGCCGGGCCCTGGCTGCGTATCAGTAAATAACCGAGTCCCGACAAAGCTACCAGCGCCGCCACGATGCTGGCCCAGGTGCGGCGGTGCGAGGTCTTGCTCGGCAATTGACGACCTGGAATCGCCATAGTTTTCCCCCTCAGCCCTTCAATTTCGGTAGCGTATCTGCCAAACCATCTTGATCCGGGCAACCGGTAATGTGTTGAAGCTATGCTTAATATATTTTACCGAGGTGGTTTCGAAGCCGCGTGATCCAGACAACCTAGGCTAATATATCCGATAACGAGGTCATCCCGCTACTCGGTGTGCCGGTGGCCCAATACAATATCATTCCCGTTTTGGCGTAATTGCTGAAGCATGCTTGCAATTTGGCGGCGTTAGCCCTATTTTCTCCGCAATTCACAAGATAGGCCGACGGCCGAGCTTGGCCGGTGAGGGATAGGGCGTAGAATACGGCGCATTCCCCAAGCACGCGCACGCGTGCTAAAAAGAACGTGGGGTGGGACCCAGAGCCGATCCACAGGCCAAGGCGTGACCGGCATGCGCGGTGCCGCTGGCCGTTGATGCCCGCACCCGTGCTAAGACTCGGGGTGACGGCGGGATGGTCGCGGGGATGCGCTGAAGATTGCCTGAACTTGGGCCTTGGCGCGACGATTCATCGGGGCCCCGGGAGACTCGGGGCGGGGCTGATAAATGTTGGCTGCCCCATTTCGGCGTGGTTAGGTGTACAATGTCCGAGTTGGATAATTGGATAAAAATCAGGGCGGCAGGAGCGACGGTGAAGGAACGAGCAAGGCTGTCGAACGATCCGCGCTGACCGCGAGCGGGACCGCCCCAGGGTCCGCACGGAGGCATCAGGTGCTGGAGCACATTGTGCCGAGCAATGCAGGGAGATACAGCGGCTGCGCACGGTACCAATAAGTGCGATCAATCGGTACCAATAAGTGCGATCAATGATATATTGCGATTGGATCAGGACGGTGCGTTGCGCCGCGACGCGGCGCACGACGAATTCCCCTGGGTGATGAGTGGCAGGGAATTTTCGGGAGTTCAGCCTCTTGGCAGGAAGATTTTGGAGGGACGCTAATCGATGGCAAGAAAGTATCCAGTGTTGTGGTTCATGGGTTTGTCGGCGGCGGGCAAATCGACGCTAAGTTCCCGGCTGGAAGAGCGTCTGGATGGCTTGGGCTGGCCGGTCACTCGGCTGGATGCCGATGATTTGCGGCAAGGGCTCAACCACGGCCTGGGCTACAGCGAAAGTGACCGGGAAGAAAACATTCGCCGGGCGGCGCACGTCGCCGGATTGCTTTCCGCCCATACCACCGTGTTGGCCGCGTTTATCACTCCCTATGCGGATATGCGCGCCATTGTGCGGCGCATTTTGCCTGAGGCGATGGTCATCTACGTCAAATGTCCGGTCGAGGAGTGCGTGCGGCGAGACCCCAAAGGTCTTTATCGGCGCGCACTATCGGGGGCCATTGAAACCTTCACGGGGATCTCGGACACGTTCGAAGAGCCTGAAGACGCCGACGTGGTCGTGGACACGAGCCAGATGAGCGTGGACCAGGCTTTGGAACCGGTCATCGATTATTGCCAGCAAAAGGGATTTTGGGAGCGGCCGCTCCGACCTGAACTGCACCTTCGGCTCGATGCCGACGTCTTCCGGCGGCTGACCGAGACGGCGGCGCAAGCGGGGCTGAAGGGGCCGGCGGAGTTCCTTACCATGGTCGCGGACGAAGTCGCCCATGCGAGCGCGGCACACCCCGTCAAGGCCGAAGCGACCCAAGACGAGGAGGCGGGCGAACCTATCCTATCCCGGCTCCGCCAGTTGGGGTACATCGACTAGACCGAAAAAAAGAGGAGAAGACGCGATGACCAATCCCCCCCATGGAGGAATCTTGGTGCACCGTATGGGGAAGCCGTCGGACATCGAGAACGCATGGCCCGTGGTACGCTTGTCGTCGATGGCCGCTTCCGATCTGGAGAATATATCCCTGGGCGTTTTGAGCCCGTTGACGGGATTCATGGGCAAAGCGGAGGCGCTCTCGGTGTTGGGGCGCGGTCGCCTATTGTCCGGATTGCCGTGGACGGTGCCGATTTTGTTGGACGTAGAGCCTGAGGCGCGCGGCAGTTATGCCGCAGGGCAGCGGGTGGCCTTGGCGTGGCGTGGCCAAACCGTCGGCTGGATGCTGGTCGAAGAAGTGTTCCACCTCGACTGGGCTCGGGTGAGCCGTGCGCTGTACGGAACCGATTCCCCCGGCCACCCGGGGGTGTCCATGATGCGCCGGCAGAGCGGCGAATATTTGGCAGGCCCGGTTTACGCGTTGAGCACCCGACCGATGCCGCTCAGGATTACTCCCGAAGGAGCCCGCGAGGAATTTACCCGGCGCGGTTGGAAGACCGTGGCGGCCTTTCAGACGCGCAATGTCCCCCACATAGGGCACGAATTTGCGCAGCGGACGGCGCTTAATTTGGTTGACGGCTTGTTCATCAATCCGGTTCTGGGCAAGAAAAAGCCGGGTGACTTTCGCGACGAAGTGATTGTGGACAGTTACCGAACGCTGATGCGGCACTATTATTCCCCCGAGATGGTCGCGCTGGGCACGATTTGGTACGAGATGCGCTATGGCGGACCGAAAGAAGCGATCCATCACGCCATTATGCGCAAGAATATGGGTTGCACCCACTTTATCGTCGGCCGGGATCATGCGGGTGTTGGGGACTACTACGATCCTTACGCGGCCCACCGGATTTTTGACCACTATCCCGATTTAGGCATCGAACCTATCCGCCTCGGTGCCTTCGTATATTGCCGGCGCTGCGGGTCGGTGGTCGGTGACCGGACCTGCCCCCATGAGTCGGAAAAGATCCGGTTCAGTGGGACGCTGATGCGCCACTCCCTGCAAAATGAGCCCGAACGGCTTGCCCATCTCTTGCGGCCGGAAGTTCTGCGTCAATTGCACGACCACGACCATCTCTATCACGAAGACGAGGCGGACCTGGAAGCCCCCGGCGAAGGCTGAAATTAGGCACCCGCCGGGGCGCGGTCACGAGCCCGAGTTGGCGAGATGGGGCGCACCGGTTGGCGGGTTCCGCCAGGCCCGTCCTCCAAGGGAACCGTGGGCCGCGGCTTTCACCTAGACTCGGCGACGAGGGCCGCCCGCGTCTGGGCTAGGGCCCTTGAGCGGGCGAGCTATCAACCCCAAGACGCGGGGTGAACGATGCCATCCGCCATGCGCCAAGCGCGGAGAAAGGAGAGGAGATCATGCCGGCGGTAACTCCCGCACGGTGGGTCGATCTGCCGCGGATCACCGATCCCCCCGGCAGTCTGTTGAGTCGTCCCGTAGCCCGGATCGCCACGGCCCCGGCTTTGCTGGAGGGAGCCGGATTTCCGGTCCGGCGTCCGTGGCCCAGCCGGGAGATCGGTTTCCGCGAGGCGGACCCATTTTTGCTGCTCGATCACCTGGGGGCCGTGGAATATGCTCCCGGGGAAGCCAAGGGCGCTCCTTGGCACCCGCACCGTGGCTTTGAAACGGTGACCTATATGATGGATGGGGCCATGGAACACCGCGACTCACAAGGTGGTGGAGGCGTCATCCGAGACGGAGACACCCAGTGGATGACGGCCGGAGCCGGAATTTTGCACGATGAAATGCCCACGGGGGAATTGGTGCAAACCGGCGGCCGGTTTCATGGCATTCAGTTGTGGGTAAACCTGCCCAAACAATTGAAATTCGCGCCGCCGCGATACCAAGGGCTCGCCGGCGACCGAATCACCCTGTTGGCATCGGCCGCCGCCGACTCGCTGGTGCGGCTCATTGCCGGCGAAATTGGCGGATATCGGGGGCCGGGCCTTACTTGGACGCCGATTACGGTGATTCACGCCAGCCTTGAGGCAGGGGCACGACTTCGCCTTGCGTGGCCCGAAGCGTTCAATGCGCTGGCCTACATCCTTTCCGGAGCGGGCGCCGTGGGGGCCGGAAATGCGTTGGTGATTGAAGGGCAGGGGGTACTGTTCGGACCCGGTCAAGTGCTGACGATATCGGCCGCCACGCAACTCGGCGGGCCGACTCATCGCCTGGAAATCCTGATCTTAGGGGGTCAGCCAATTCGGGAACCGATTGCCAGTTACGGACCGTTCGTCATGAATACCCACGCCGATATTGTTCAGGCCTTCGACGATTATCAGGCGGGACGGATGGGAATCATTCCCGCCACCGAGGTGTCGCCCGGCGCGGGTGAAGCGTGAAGGTGGACTGGCGGCGTTCCGTGGCTGGGCCGCAAATGCTTTCGGAAAGCTTCAGCCATGATTCAGTGAGGAAGGCGAGAGAATTCGTTAGAATATGGCCCAGGCAGTTGTTGTGAAGGGAGCTCTTGGAGTCAGTGCGGAAATGGGTCGAGATCGTGGCGGGGATGATTGCCACGACCATGGTTCTGAGTGGGGCCACGGATGCAGCCAATCCTTCGGTGCAAAGCCCGGCGACGTACATTAAGCGCGCGGAATCGCCGGGGCCAGCTCCAACCGCTTGGCTCATCGATCACGATAGCCTGACCAATAACCCGGTTTTCGGAACTCCGAGCACCCACGACGGCCCCAATTATTTGGTGATGTTGCCGGCGCTGGCCAATAGCGCTCCGGTATACGTTAACCATTTCGTCTATGTGGTTGGCGGCTACGTTGACGGACCGCGCAACGCGCCGCATCCGGGATTTGTCTGGGCGCTTAATCCGGCCACCGGGGCGATTGAGTGGACGATCCAAACCCCCAACAGCGTGTTTGCCCAGCCGATTGTCGCTGGCAATCTATTGCTGATCGGGGTGGGCAATGCCGCTTTTGCCCATCCGACGCAAAGCCCCGCCACGACGCCGGGGATGGTGCGGGGGGTGGGTCCCAGCGGACTCTATGCATTCGATGCCACCAATGGCCGCGTGGTGTGGATGTTTGGCACCGCGGGGGCCGATCAAGCTCCCCCGACCGTGGTGGGCAATACCGTGTACCTGGCCAGCGGTGACCGGCACCTATACGCGTTGAGGCTGAGGACGGGCAAGGAATTGTGGGCGACCAATATCGGTCACTACGTCAGCCGCTCCAGTCCGCGAATCATCGGTCATTACGCCTATTTGGGAGGGGCGGGCCCGCTCGGGGTGGTGGCGGTGAACCTGCGAACGCATCGTGTGGCTTGGCAACGTCTTATTCCAGGAGCCTTAGAAGGCGTGGATGACACGCCGCTGGCCACCACGCCGAACCGCCTGATTACCGCGGCGCTGACGGGACCGAAGGGAATCTTGCCCGATTCTAAGCGGCACGCGGCTCGACTCTTCGCGTTGAACCCGAGAAACGGGAACATTGTATGGGCGAAAACGCTCGCGATCGGTCGGGCCCCCATGTTCAAGTCGACGGGCACGCCCACCGTGATGGGCGGGACGGTATACGCGGGCAATGCTATCAACGGGCGCATCGCGGCCCTTTCCGTGAGGACGGGGAAGATTTTATGGTCGGTGGCGGTCGGCTCTCCAGTGACTCGTCCCCCGGCGGTGATTGGCCGGGATATCGAAGTGTTGACCAAGAGCGGCGACTTGGTTGCCCTATCCCGGCGCGGAAAGATCCTCGCCCGGCGCCCACTAGCCAATTGGGTCAACGCTTATGGTCCGGTCATCTACAATGACTCGGTGGCGGTAGCGGGCAACACGTCCTTTAACGGTTACGCGGGAATGATTCCCTTGCTGACGGGATCAACGCGATAAACGGCATAGACGGAAACGGAGGCGTTCGGTATGTTAACAAGCGATAAGCAGATCTTGCCTACGTTTTTGATTGTGGGCGCCGCAAAATCCGGTACTACCGCTTTATACCATTGGCTGAACCAACATCCTCGGGTGTTCATGTCGCCGGTCAAGGAGCCTCACTTTTTTTCTGGACTGCAACCAACGTTTCGGGGACCCGGCGACGATCGGTTCAACCAGCCGATTGTCACCGAGTGGGAAGCGTATCTTGCGTTGTTTGCCGAGGCAGGGCGATGGGCCGTGCGCGGAGAAGCTTCCCCTTCGTATCTGGACTTGTATTCCACGGCGGTGCCGAGAATTCGCGCGCGGATTCCCGGGGCAAAAATTGTAATTCTTTTGCGCCATCCCACGGACCGCGCCTTTTCCGAATATGTGCATTTGGTCCGCGACGGGCGGGAAACCATGACGTTCCGGCAGTCGCTGGACGCCGAGGCAGTGCGCATGCGAGCCGGCTGGCGGAGGATTTGGGCGCACAAGGAACGCGGACTCTACTACGAGGCGGTCAAAGCATACATCGATACATTTGGACGGCAAAACCTCGGCGTTTGGTTGTATGAGAGCATGCGCGACCGTCCCGCCGCGACCTTTCGTGAGATTTGCGAATTCATCGGCATTGACGAAGACTTCGTCCCTCAGTTTAGCCAAGTGAACGTGGGTGGGGTGCCACGCTTCAAGTTGCTTCACCAGTGGTTGAACGGACAGGGCGCGACCGTTCGCTTCGTGCGCTGGTTGCTGCCGAACCGGATTCGAACCAGATTGCGCCAATCCGTGGATCGCGTAAACCTCAATAAACTGAGGATCTCTCCGGAAGATCGGGAGTATCTTGATGCCTATTATCGGGAGGATATCGCGCGTCTTCGCCGCTTGTTGCCGGACATCAACTTTTCGCCGTGGGATCGCCGATTTGCCAATGGTCAGCAGTCTTTCTCGCAGGCCCGGGCGGCGACCGCGCGTTGACGGTGGATAGCGTGGCCGTCTCGCTTTTTTAGCCTGGAAGCTGCTTGGACAGGTTCAAACGGGTAATGGATCACGATGGAGAATCGTGTCTCCTGAGGTGCACGCACAACCCGGCTGGTGGTCGCCGTGGCTTGATCGATGCCGGGTATCCGCGTCCAAGGAGTTGCCGCCGTAAGCAGGACGGGCTCGATGTGCGGAAGATGGGTGGCGTCCGCACCATGGTTCAGCGTTAAACCTTGTTCGCCATGCGGATCAAGGAGGAACGGCTGATGCGCACGCGGTCAATCGTCCAGGAACAGGGGTTGGGGGGATGGCCGCCGCGCCGCCCGACGACGGCACGTCGGGCGCTTGTATCGGGAGGGTGGTCAGATCGGCGGGATCATAGGCCACCGTCAGGGTTTGCCCAATCCATGCCGTCCCCACTTCGTGTTTGCGGCCATGAAACGCGATACACCCCACTTTATCCACCTTGCGCGTCTCGGCATGGAGGAAGGCTTGCGTTACCAGCGCCGGTTCCGCTCAGTGCACCGGGCGACCCCCGGGCTGGGGTAAATAACTGCTAAAACAAATCACATGATATCTATGTACATCGCATCATAAGGTGTATAATATGGGTATGCTAGTGAATATTGGCAAGGCTGCGAAAGCACTGGGTGTCCATCCGGAAACGC
>JAJZZH010000110.1 GCA_021797675.1 Bacillota bacterium
CGCCACGATCTGGTCTGGATTGACGATCTTCTGGAATCGCTTCGCGACTCCATACAAAATCGGGCGCCAGGGGACCCACTCGTTGTTTTTCAGGAGATACAGTGCATCCTTTTTCATCGTCGTGATCGCGTGAAACTCACTGTGAAAGAAACTATTGACGCTGTTGACCAGCATCAGGGGGAACATCATGAGGAGCGCCAGGATTTCGGTGACCGCGTATCCCTCCTGCTTTGCGAACCCCGTCTGCTGGACAATGGAATTAAGCCGTCCGTCCGTCTTGATTCTTGCACGCGGTCTGTTACAATATGCATGGTATTCTTGTGCCCATGAGCCGGGCGGATCTGCTGAGGGAAGGTGAAGTTCGATGAAGGCAGGGATTCACCCCGCCTACGCCCGTACGACGGTGACGTGTACCTGTGGGGCCGTGTATGAGATAGGGTCGACGAAGGCCAATTTGCGGATTGAAGTGTGCGGGAAATGCCATCCTCTGTATACCGGTCAGCAGCGTATTGTTGATACCGGAGGTCGTGTAGAACGCTTCAAGAAGCGGTACGGCCTGAAATAGAGGGATGGGAACAGAGCCCGGGGCTCTGTTTTTTTTCAGTTTGGACGATGCGGGGCGACACCGCGCCGCGGCCCCGGTGGGATTGGCTGGGGAGGTGGCGCCAACCAGCCCGCGCGGGCTTTCAAGTCGGAGCACGCAAGCGCCGAAAGCTTCGTGGCAAGCATGGGTGGACAGCCGACGGGCATGGCCCGGGGCCCCGAATGACCGATGGGGTGGGCCTGGCTCACGCTGTTAGCTTTTGGGGCCACGCCGGTGTGGCCCCGGAACCCAAGGATGAGGCCGAAGGCGCGGAGGCGCGGGATTCCGTGTCGGCTAGAGAATTGTCCGGCGTGCCAACCGATCGCCACCGGACGGTCGGTCCGTGTCGAGCGAGTTCCGGAGGCGACTGATGAGGATGAGGAGGTGAAGGCGGCTGCCCGCTCGCCCTGAGCGCCGGAATCCTAGCCGCCATTCGGATGGATGACCGGTTCATGGAGCGGCTGGAAGCAATTCGGTCGCATTACAGAGAGTTAAGCGAGGAAATCTCGCAACCCGAAGTCGTTCAAGATCCGACGCGCATGCGGCGCCTAGGCCAGGAAATGGCGCGTTGGGAGACGACGGTCGAGACCTATGAAGAGTATTTGAAGGTGCGGTCAGAGATAGGGACCCTCCATGAGTTGGCGCACCAGGCGGACGAGCAGACGCGGATCTGGGCCGGCGAAGAGATGGAGGGGTTCAGGGCCGCCCTGGAGAGGCTGGAACAGGAGCTAGCGCTGCGGTTAATGCCGCGTGACCCGAATGATGAAAAAAATGTCCTGGTCGAGATCCGGGGAGGGGCCGGCGGCGAGGAAGCGGCGCTGTTTGCGGCCGACTTGTACCGAATGTATGGGCGTTACGCCGAACGGCAGGGATGGAAAGTGGAGCTGTTGTCCTCCAACCCGACGGATATTGGGGGCTTCAAAGAAGTGATTTTCATGGTGGAAGGTGACGGCGCGTTCAGCCGCCTAAAGTATGAGCGCGGAGTGCATCGCGTACAGCGCATCCCAGTCACCGAGGCTGGCGGACGCATCCACACTTCAACCGTGACCGTGACCGTATTGCCGGAAGCGGAGGAAGTGGATGTCGCCGTCGATCCCGATGACCTGCGGGTGGAGACCATGCGTTCGGGAGGCGCCGGCGGGCAACATGTCAATAAGACCGAATCCGCAGTCCGCATCACCCACATCCCGAGCGGTATCGTCGTCTCCTGCCAGGATGAAAAATCCCAGCATAAAAATCGAGCTAAAGCCATGCGCGTGCTCCGCGCCCGCCTGAAGGCCCTGTACGACAGCGAACGAGAAAAGGAATTGTCCGACGAACGCAAGAGTCAAGTGGGTACCGGGGATCGCTCCGAGCGCATCCGCACGTACAATTTCCCTCAGGGTAGGGTGACCGATCACCGGGTGGGACTCACCTTGCATCGCCTAGAATCCGTGCTGGACGGTGACATTGAGGAAATTTTGCACGCCTTGGCGGCCCAGGAACAGAAAGAGCGTCTAGCGGAGGCGCGTTGAGATCATGCCAGGCAACCCAGAGCCCATCATCGCACGCGGCATCCGACAACTACGCCAAGCCGGGATTGAAAACCCTGAGCGGGAGGGCATTCGCTTGGCCGCCCTGAGCCTGCGGCAACCGTCGTTAGAAGCATTTTGGCGCGAGAATCCCGTGTGGGATGCCGAGGCGGCCGCTCTTTTTGATGATTTGGTGGCCCGGCGCTCGCGTCACGAACCATACGCCTATTTGACCGGCGAGCGCGAATTTTTTGGGCTTCGTTTGTTCACTCCCCGGGGCGTATTGATCCCTCGGCCCGAAACCGAGCATTTGGTCGAGTCCGTGCTCGCCCACACTGAAGATTCGGCTCCGCTGACCGTGGTCGATGTGGGCACCGGTAGCGGGGCGGTGGCGCTTGCCTTAGTGAGTGAGCGGAGATCATGGTCGGTATGGGCCAGCGACATCGGGTGCTGGCCGCTCCTGGTAGCCCAGGTGAACATGGTCCGCCTGGGTCTGCCCTTGCGCGTGTTCCGCGATGATTTGCTGTCAAAAACAACCCTGCGCTTCGACGTCATTGTGGCCAATTTACCCTATATTGATCGTGCCGACGCGCAGGCGCTCAGCGCGGAAACTGCCTATGAGCCAGAAGACGCCCTGTTCGCTGAAGACGGCGGACTAGCCTTGATTGGCCGGTTGATCAAAGAGGCCCCAGGGCATCTTAACCGCCGAGGGCGCATCTTTTTGGAAGTGGGGATGGGCCAAGCGCGGAGGGTACAGGACCTTTTGCTGGCGGAAGGGTTCCGTGGGGTGGCGGCCCTATCCGACCTGGCTGGTATCGAACGCGTCGTCTATGGCTGGTGGCCAAGGGAGCGACGCGAGCACGAGAAGGGGGGCACGTTGAATGAGTCAGCGCATGAGCGCCGAGACGTTATACGGTCGCTTGGCCTCCGGGGAGCGACTGAGACTGATCGACGTCCGCTGGGGGCAGGTGGGTGAAATCCCCGGTGCCGTGCACGTGCCGGTCACCGATCTAGAAGACTTTCCCCGCCCGTGGCCCCACGACGAAGATCTGATCGTGTTCTGTCAGCAGGGGCGAGGCGCGAGCGACTACGCCGCCGAGGTGCTGGAGGAACAGGGCTATTCCCGGGTTTGGGTGCTGGAAGGCGGGTTGGACGCCTATCTTAGGGTGGTCACCACCAAGGCGGCGAGCAGCCAACGATGAACACGCTGCGTGTTCGCGCCGACCGTTCCGCGGTACGACGGGCGGCAGAGCTGTTGCGCGCGGGCGAGGTGGTGGCGTTTCCCACCGAGACGGTGTATGGCTTGGGAGCCGACGCAACCGATCCCCGCGCGGTGGCGAAGATTTTTGCGGCCAAGGGCAGGCCCGAGGACAACCCCTTGATTGTGCATATTGCCGATGCTGACAGCTTGAACGAGATTGCCGAGGTGAACCCCGAGGGCGTCGCCGACCGTCTGCGGGCCGCATTCTGGCCGGGGCCGCTGACGGTGGTGTTACCGGCCAGACCGGGCTTGGCTTCCAATGCGTTGGGGGGGCTGCCCACGGTGGCGGTCCGCATGCCCAGCCATCCCGTCGCCCTCGATCTGATTCGCGCGTTGGGCCGGCCGCTGGCGGCTCCTAGCGCCAACCGTTCTGGGCGCCCGAGTCCGACCGACGCCGACGCCGTCTGTGCGGATCTTAACGGTCGCATTGCCATGGTGCTCGATGGGGGGCCGACGGACATCGGATTAGAGTCGACGGTGGTCGACTGCACGACATCCCCTCCGGTCATCTTGCGGCCGGGAGGCATTTCACGGCGCGATATCCTGTCGATTACAGGTAGCTTGGGCCTCGTCGTCGGCGGCGACCTTGCGCGTTCGCCTGGCACCCGGTATCGTCATTATGCCCCCCGGGCGCAGGTGGTGCGTATGGGGGCGGATGAAGCGGTGAGGGTGGCGGCTCGGCCGGAGGTGCCCGGGCTGCCAGGCGTTGAGCCGCGGCGGATTGCGATCATGGCCTCGGAGGACATGCTGCGCCACCTCGTCGCTTGGCCAGGGCCGGTCTATAGTCTGGGCGACAGTCCGAGCGAAGCCGGCCGCAGATTTTTTCGAGGG
This sequence comes from Bacillota bacterium, assembly GCA_021797675.1. GTDB lineage: Bacteria > Bacillota > Sulfobacillia > Sulfobacillales > Sulfobacillaceae > JAJZXC01. Next base: position 4,187 of record JAJZZH010000110.1, read on the forward strand.
CTGCGTGCGCTGGACCACCCGTCTAGCGACGTGATTGCGGTCGTCTGGGATGACGACCAAGGGGTTGGCGAGGCACTGCTTAACCGTCTGACCAAGGCGGCCGGGAAAGCTGCTGACGGGATGCTCTTATTTGTCTGCACAGGCAACACATGCCGGAGCGCAATGGCGGAAGCCTTATGGAACCTCCGCTATCCGCAACTGCAGGCCCGTTCGGCCGGCGTAGCGGCCTTGTCGGGAGCTCCTGTATCGGCGGGCGCGTTACGCGCGATCCAAGGAATACAGCCCAAAGCCGCCTTGGAGCACCATCGGGCCCGCCGTGTAGACGAGGTGTTGGATGACCCGGCGTGGGTGGTGACGATGACCGAGGACCAAACCGAATGGGTGAAGGCACTGCGTCCCGAGTGGAGCGACAAGGTTGCCTCGTTAAGTCGGTGGGCGACAGGACGGCCGGGGGATCTGAGCGATCCCTATGGATCCTCTGACGCGGCTTACGAAGCGTTGGCGCGGAAAATCGACGAACTTTTGCCGCGGTTGTGGCAGGGACTGACCGAGCGCATGTCGAAGAACACATAATATCACCCAGAGCAGAGGAGGGAAAGGACATGCGCATTGCAGCGGGCGCGGATCATGCGGGCTGGCCGCTGAAAGAAGGACTGGTACGCTTTTTGATGGACCGAGGTTGGGATGTCGAGGACTTCGGAACCTTTAGCGACGAGAGCGTGGACTATCCCGACTATGCCCAGAAGGTGGCGCGGGCGGTGGCAGACGGCCAGGTGGATCGCGGGTTGCTCCTGTGTGGCACCGGTCTCGGCATGTGCATTAGCGCTAACAAGGTGACGGGCGTGCGTGCGGTGACCGTCCACGACGTGATATCCGCCCGCTTGGCCCGTCAGCACAATGACGCGAACGTGATTACGATGGGAGCCAGGTTGGTTACCGAAGAGGTGGCTAAAGAAGTGCTGGCTACGTGGCTGGATACCGAGTTTGCCGGTGGCCGTCATCAACGTCGGGTGGAGAAGATCCAAGCTCTGGAAAGCCAGGAATTCTAGTCCGAGCTTGCTCCACGGTGGAACACCCTTCACTGCACCTTGGCGTACCGTCTGTGGTCAAACGGCGAAGACTTAGGGATTCGAGTTCAGTCGGAGCGCTTGGATCGCTCTCCGCGGAGGACACGAGGAGCCGGCGCATCCGGATGATTGGCGAAGCGAGACGTGCTGCGCGGGAGCGGTCCGCAGGCGGAGGACGGCTTGGCTTTGGGATCGCAACCCGCAAAAAGGGCGCGGACCATTGTGGATTCCAGACCGGCGATCTGGTCAAAGGGGTCATCCCTGACCCGTGGGTCGGTAGGTCGACGCTGAAGGCCAAGGGATATAGGGGGACGAGCGGCGGAACCCAGGCCCCTGCGGAGACCAGCACCAACCCTGGGTGCTTGCAGCAGGGCGACCGGCGCGAGATGGTGCGGGAGGAGGCGAGGCAGCGGCGCGCGCCCCTTCCCCGACGGTGCAACCGACATGGATCGACCCGTCTCAGCTTGTGGGGGGGGGGCCGCCATGGGCACAGCGTGCGTGGACGCCAGTCGGCGTACGGAGCGAGACGTTCGCTGCTTGGGCGGGTGGCAGCCGCAGGACAACGTCAAAGCGGTGAGTGGACCAGCAGAAAGGAGGATGGCGGCTGGGGCTCCGATCTCAACCCCGGAGGCCCAGCTACCGATGAAAATGGCATGTTGACGGTCGTGGATCACCCATTGCTCAAAATGCACGTCAGTTGCCTGCGCGATCGAAGCTTGCCGCCGGAGGCGTTTCGGCGTCATCTCCTGCAAATTGCACGCTTGATGGCGTACCCGGTTTACCGCCGGCTGGAGACGGAACCCTATTCGGTGACCACGCCGCGTGGAGTGGACGCCGTGGGGTGGCGGATAGGCGAGGAGGTGGTGCTGGTTCCCGTCCTTCGGGCCGGCCTGGGCCTGGTCGAAGGCTTTTGGGATGTCTTGCCATCGGCGCAGGTGGCACATTTAGGCATTTTTCGCCAATCGGAGACGCTGAAGCCGGTTCGCTATTACGAGAATTTTCCGGCCACCGCGAGGTCGGCTCACTGCTTTGTCTTGGATCCGATGTTGGCCACAGGGGGCTCGGCCCTGGAGGCTTTGGATTATCTGAAAAGTCAGGGCGCCGAGCGCATTACGCTGGTGACGGTGATTTCCGCTCCCGAGGGGATAGAGGCCGTCTTCCTCCGACACAGCGACGTCCCCATCTTTGCGGCGGCTGTCGACGAAGCATTGGATGCGGAGGGATATATTGTGCCCGGACTAGGAGATGCCGGGGACAGGGTGTTCGGGTGCTGAGTCAGGCGCCCACCAATTGTTTCGATGTTCGGACCGCGTTCAGGTAAATTGCCGATGAAACGGATTCCTGTCTACAGCGGGAGACCTTGCGCCCCAGCCTGGCGAAGGTGCCCCGGCGAAGCGAGGGCGGGAGGCCCTCGGAGGCCTGCCTAGGGGGTATCCATGGCGTGGTGTCTGCACTAGGCTCATCGGTGTCTACCGATGAGCGAATGCGCCCGCGGAATTCGCGTCACTTGAGGATCTCCATGCTGCGGTCCTGCTGCCCAAGGGTTCGGTCCTGGCAAGGAGTTTCTGCTTCTCGCGGGCTACGGTTATTGTAGCAACTCGATCCTTTGCTTATAATACCGATGGGAGATAGTACTTGGACCGTGTCTTGGTGGCGAAGCGCGTCGCCGCGAAGGTGGCGCAGGTAGCCATGATGCCCACCGAAGCCCTGAAATTGAAAGGACGTCGATGGGATTTTTGTGTGAGGCAGTCGAATGGACAAGCCCGGACGACGGATCGGCAGGTATTGGTCCTTGGCCGCAGCTGGCGGAGAACTGGTCTTTGGGGTTACGGCTGGCGCCTTAACCGGCCAATGGTTGGACCGCCGCTTGGGTACTTCTCCGTGGTTAACGGCAGGAGGGGTTCTGTTGGGCTTTGCCCTCGGAATGTGGGCGCTTTTCATCGCGGTGGGCCGGGGGGGCCAGGAATGAAACGCGTCGACGAGACCAACCGCTGGGTACGTCGCTGGGTTATGCTCTTAAGTATGGTGAGCTTACTAATGACGTGGATTCCCGGAATCAAGGAACTAGCCTGGTCGCTCGGGTTAGGGCTAGTGCTGGGATGGTTGAACTTTCATCTCCTACTGTCTGGACTCCGGCGGTCTCTCCGCCTCTCCCCGAGCACTGCGCGCGGGGCATTCCAAGTCGGCAGCCTTGTCCGTTGGCTGTTGGTTGGTGGTCTGTTGCTGTGGGCGCTGCTCAAGGGCCCGCACCTCATGGTGTGGCTCCTCGTACTAGGGATATTCGGGCCCGAGGTGTTGTTTGTTGCCGAGTTTTACGGGAGAACGAAGGAGGAGTCGATTTGATTTGGCATCTTGGCTCCCTGACCATTAACGGGTCGGAAGTGATCGATACCTGGATCGCAATCCTCTTGGTCGGCGGGGCCCTCTACTGGCTTTCGCGCCGGGTGACGTCGGATGTGCCGGGAATTGCCCAGGGGCTCATGGAAACGGTCTTCGAATTCATCGCGGATTTGACCAGGACGAGTTTCGATCCCGATAACGACCCGTTCCTTTACGAGTTGCTGGTGTTCTTGTTCTGCTTTCTGATCGCGGCGAATTTTGAAGGAATGATCCCCGGCGTGCACTCGGCGACGTCGGACCTCAATCTCACGGCAGCGCTGGCGCTATCGGTGTTCTTCCTGATTCAGATATTTGGCGTGCGCTCCCACGGGTTGGCTTATTTTAAACACTTCGGCAAGCCCTTTCTTCCCCTTTTGCCGATTAACATCATCGAAGAATTGTCCAAGCCCCTGACGCTGGCCTTTCGTCTTTTCGGCAATATTCTGGTGGGCGACATTTTCATGCAGCTGATTGGGCGGTTTCGCCTGATTTTCTTTGTCTTAGGCGGATTTGTCGCGGCGTTCGTCTGGTGGGGATTTACCGCGTTTGTCGATCTGGTCCAGGCGTTTATTTTCATGGTGTTGACGATGGCCTACGTGGGCCGTGCAATGGCCAACCAATAACCGCATTCGGCGTGGAGGTGCTCAGAAGAAGATGGTAACCGCGTTGTTGAGTTTGACTAGTGCCCGAGCAATTGGAGACGCAATTGGATTTGGGGTTGCCGCCGCCGGGGGTTCGATCGGTGACGGATTGGTGGCTAGTCGGCTGATCGAAGGAGTGGCACGGCAACCGGAAGCGCAAGGTCGTTTGATGCCGTTAGCGTTCTTGTTCATCGGATTGGTGGAGGCGCTGCCGATTATCGCCTTGGTGCTGTTCCTCGTTCACTTGATCGGCTAATCCGGCCACAGCGTTCGCCCGTAGACGGGAGTAAGGAGGATCCCCAATTTGGGTCATTCTGTGTCGCTCAGTTGGCAGATGATGCTGATAGAACTGATTTCCGTGCTGATGTTGTTTGGATTTTTGCGTCGCTACGCCTTTCCACCGATGATAAAGGCGATGCGGGACCGTTCCCGGCGGATTCAACATGACATCCAAACCGCCGAGGCAACGCGGTTGGAAGCGGAAGCATTGAAGGCGAGCCTGGAAGCGGAGGTCAAGGAATTTCGGCGGAGGGCGGACGAGACGCTGTCGCGCGTGGTGAAAGAAGCGCAGAGCGAGCGCCGCCGGATCCTGGATGAATCGCAACGGGAATCGAAGCGGATATTGGAAGAAGCTGAGGCCGAGATCGCGCGGGAGCGCAAGGCCATGATCGCCACGGTGCGCCAGCAAGTGGTGGACCTGTCCGTCGAGGTCGCGGAACGCGTGATTCGCGAGCGAATGAGCCAGGATATCGACCGTAGGCTAGTCAGTGAATTTATCGAACGCATTGGAGTCCCGCAATGAACACGGGCAATGAGGGGTTAGCCCGGCGCTATGCTCGAGCCTTGCTGGCGGTCAGTGGCCCACAGGCGGCTGCGTATGACGAACAGTTGACCCAGCTGGCCAACGTGCTGGTCGAGCCCGCTGGGCGACGATTCTTTTTCAACCCTACCGTGGCGGCCGACGCCAAGCGCCATTTCGCGCACGCGATTTGGGGCGAGAGCTTTCCCAGGTTGGAGAATTTTTTGGCGGTGGTCATCGAGCACGGCCGAGAGACGTTGATCCAGGAGATCGCGAGCGCGTACCACCGCTTGGTGCTGGAAGAGCAAGGGTTTACCGAGGCGGTGGTAGAGACCGCACGGGAGTTGGGAGAAAACGAACGCCAGGCTACCCGTGAGGCGCTGGATAAATTTTTGGGCCGGGCGACGTGGCCGTCCTTCCGGGTGGAGCCGACGCTGCTGGGCGGGGTTCGGGTGCGCTATGGAGACCAGATGATAGACGGCAGCATATCGGGAAAGCTCCGCCGGATCAAAGGTCGGTTGATGCAAGCGAATCAGAGTGAGGTGACGAAATGAGACCGGAGCCCGAGGAAATCACGGCGATATTGCGATCGGAGATCGAAAGGTTTGGCCAAGATCTTGAGATTGCCGAAGTCGGCACCGTGCTGGAAGTGGGCGACGGCATCGCCCGCGTGTACGGACTGGCCGAGTGCATGGCGGGGGAGATGCTGGAGTTCGAAAACGGAACGGCCGGCCTGGCCTTGAGTCTGGAAGAGGACAATGTTGGCTGCGTCATTTTGGGCAGCGACGTCGGCATTAAGGAATGGGATCGCGTCAAGCGGACGGGCCGGGTGGTCGACGTGCCGGTCGGTTCGCCCTTGATTGGCCGCATTGTCAATGCGCTAGGCGAACCTATTGACGGCAAGGGGCCGATCGCCGCCGAAAAAAGGCGGCCGGTGGAAGGGCCCGCACCCGGTATCGTGGACCGGAGGCCGGTAAAGATCCCCTTGCAGACGGGAATCAAGGCGATCGACGCGATGATTCCCATCGGCCGCGGGCAGCGAGAATTGATTATCGGCGACCGCCAGACCGGTAAGACGGCGCTAGCGGTGGATACGATTCTCAATCAAAAGGGCCAGGACGTGATCTGCATTTACGTCGGCATCGGGCAAAAAGAATCGACCATCGTGGGCCTCGTCCACACCCTGGAGGAGCGAGGGGCGATGGACTACACGGTCGTGGTGTCGGCCGCGGCGGCCGAGCCGGCGCCGCTGCAGTATCTGGCGCCCTATGCCGGCTGCGCCATCGGCGAGGAATTCCGCGACGCGGGTGGTCATGCCTTAGTCATCTATGATGACCTCTCCAAGCACGCAGTGGCTTACCGCGCGATGTCTCTGCTGTTAAGGCGGCCGCCGGGACGCGAAGCGTACCCCGGCGATGTCTTTTATCTCCATTCCCGACTGCTGGAACGCGCGGCTTGTCTTAGCGAGGAGCGGGGCGGCGGGACGTTGACGGCTCTGCCCATGATTGAGACGCTGGCGGGCGACATCTCAGCCTATATTCCAACGAACGTCATCTCGATTACGGACGGGCAAATCTTTCTCGAGAGCGACCTGTTCTTTGCGGGACAGCGGCCGGCCGTAAATGTAGGCTTGTCGGTGTCGCGGGTGGGCTCATCGGCTCAGGTGGGGGCGATGAAGCAGGTAGCCGGTACCATGCGACTGGATCTCGCGCAGTATCGGGAGTTACAGGCGTTTTCCCAGTTTGGCTCTGACCTCGACAAGGCCACTCAGGCTCGGTTAGCGCGCGGGGCGCACACGATGGAAATTCTGAAGCAGCCGCAGTATGAACCCATGCTGGTCGAAGAACAGGTGATATCCATTTTCGCCGTGACGCGCGGACACTGGGACGACATCCCGGTAGCCGAGACGCGTCGTGCTGAGGAGGGGCTTTTGGCCTATATCCGCGAGCACCATGCCGACATCTTGCACGAACTTCGAGGGCAAAAGAAGATGGACGACGCGCTGCAGAGGCGGCTGACAGACGCCATTGAAGCCTATAAAGGGGCGATGGTCTAGCATGCCAGCAGGAGGATTGCAGGCGCTGCGGCGCAGAATCCGGTCGGTGCAAAATACGGCGAAGATTACGCGGGCCATGAAGATTGTGGCCGGAGCCGAACTCCGGCGGGCGGAAGAGCGTGCCCGTGCGGCACGGGACTATAGTGAGGCAATTCAGGCGATCACGGCTCGCGCGGTAAATGGGGCTCACCATTTTCCCCATCCGCTCTTGGTCGAGCAGCCGGTAAATACGGTGGGTATGTTGGTCGTCTCTTCGGACCGTGGCTTGGCGGGACCCTTCAACGCTAACATCTTTCGCGAGGCGATGGCCCACCTGCGAAGGGAGCCGGCCCAGAAGAGCGGCGTTATCGTCGTTGGCCGCAAAGGACGTGACTTTTTTCGCTTTCGCGGACAGCGTCTCTTGGATGAGTTCGTCAATTTGGGAGAACGGCCGAGCTATGCGGATGCGCGCTCCATCGCGGATGCCATTGTCGGCCACTACCTGGAACACGTGGTGGATGTGGTGTACGTGACCTACATGCACTACGTGAACCCGATGGTACAAAGGCCAAAGACCATCCGGCTCTTGCCCGTGGAGCATCCCACCGTCTCCTCCGAACGATCGGCGCTCAACTACACCTTCGAGCCCGAGCCGGAAGATGTTTTTGAACATCTGCTGCCGCGCTACCTAGAAGTCTTGGTGTATGGCGCGCTGTTGGAATCCAAGGCGAGTGAGCAAGGAGCGCGGATGATGGCGATGGATACGGCGACCAAAAATGCGGAAGAAATGATTCGCAAAATGATTTTGCAGCGCAACCGTCTCCGACAGGCCGCGATTACCCGAGAGATCGCGGAACTGGTGGGGGGCGCCGAGGCGATGCGCTAGGCAAGCGGCATGCACTGAGCGAGGAGGGGTATTTTGGCTGAGAGTCAATATGAGGGCCGGGTGGTCGAAGTGTTGGGCCCGGTGGTGGAAGTGGAATTTGTGGATGGCCGCCTGCCGGCGATTCTCAATGCATTAACGGTGGTGCTCGAACCGCGACGCGCGCCCGAGGATGAGTCGGAGTCTGAAGCGGAAGCCGGACTGACGTTGGAAGTGATGCACCATCTGGGGGAAAACCGAGTCAGTTGCATCGCGATGGCTTCGACGGACGGATTGGTGCGGGGCATGCGGGTGATTGACCAAGGTGGCCCGATTCGGGTACCGGTTGGGGAAAAGACGTTAGGGCGAATGTTTAACGTCCTCGGCGATCCGATTGACGGCAAGCCGGCCCCCCAGGCGGAGCAACGGGATCCCATTCATCGCTCCGCCCCGAGCTTTACCGAGCTGGCGGTGTCCACGGAAATGTTTGAGACCGGGCTCAAGGTGGTGGATTTGCTCGCCCCGTATCCGAAGGGGGGGAAGGTCGGTCTGTTTGGAGGCGCTGGAGTCGGTAAGACGGTATTGATTATGGAACTCATCCATAATATTGCCAAGCAGCATGGCGGCCTATCGGTGTTCGCTGGCGTAGGGGAGCGGACCCGCGAAGGCAATGAACTCTATTCCGAAATGATCGAGTCGGGTGTCATCGACAAGACCTCGCTAGTGTACGGGCAAATGAACGAGCCGCCAGGCGTGCGCATGCGCGTGGCGCTCTCTGGTCTGACGATTGCTGAGTATTTTCGCGATCGCGAGGGCCGGGACGTACTCTTTTTCATCGATAACATCTTCCGCTTTGTTCAGGCTGGATCCGAGGTGTCGGCACTGTTGGGCCGGATGCCGTCCGCCGTGGGTTACCAGCCCGTGCTGGCGACCGACCTCGGGGAATTACAGGAACGGATTACCTCGACCAAACGGGGATCGATCACCTCCATTCAGGCTGTGTTTGTTCCCGCCGACGACTACACGGATCCAGCACCGGCAACGACGTTTGCCCATCTCGACGCCACGACCAACCTTGAACGCTCGATTTCCGACAAGGGAATCTTTCCGGCGGTCGACCCGCTGGCATCTACCTCACGCATTCTGGATCCCCAAATTGTAGGTCAAGAGCACTATGAGGTGGCGCGAGGGGTTCAGGCCGTGCTGCAGCGCTACCGGGAGTTGCAGGACATCATCGCTATTTTAGGGATTGATGAATTGACCGACGAAGATCGGTTGACGGTGGCTAGAGCACGGAGAATCGAGCGCTTTTTGTCCCAGCCGATGTTCGTGGCCGAGCAGTTTACCAGCATTCGGGGCCAGTTTGTACCGGTGTCCGAGTCTATCCGGGGATTTCGGGAGATCCTGGAGGGGCGCCACGACGAGCTACCGGAAATGGCGTTTTATATGATTGGCACCATTGACGAAGCGATCGAAAAGGCCAAGAGCCTGGCGTAAAACGGGGGAATTGCAATGGCCAGTTTTCGCTTGCGGGTGGTAACTCCGGAACACACCGTGTTCGATGACGCTGTCACCGAAATCGTGACCCGATCGATTGAGGGGGAGCTCGGGGTATTAGCGCGTCACATGCCCCTCATCACTCCCCTGGTGCCCCACTGTATGACGGTCTATCGGGATGCCGAGGGGATGCAGTCGATCGTCGTCTCCGGGGGATTTATGGAAGTCGGTAGCGAAGGGGTGCTGATTTTGGCCGATGCCGCCGAAACGCCCGAGCAAATAGACGTGGAGCGGGCCGAAGCGGCACGAGAACGGGCGGAGACGCGTCTGCGCGGTGGGGGTGGGGATGTCGACGTGGCCCGGGCCAAGCGGGCGTTAGCCCGGGCGGAAAACCGCCTGCAGGCGGTGCGCCATCCGGCCTCGGGGCCGATCCATTGAGCGCGGGGGGCTGGCGACCCGCCGTCAGTCCTCTGGTCGCCACCGATGGTGACACGTACGTCGTCGAAGCAATCGTAGGCCACGTAGCTGGGTCGATTGGGCCTGAATGTCGCCATCGCAACGTCGCTAGACGATCACGCAAGGGCCGATGGAGCCGATTCTGGGCGGGCGCACGTACGCGGTGGCTTGCGTAGTTCCTAAGCAGGAGGAGACCTCGTCCAGGGGGCCAGCCGGGGCCTCAAGCGATCAAGCGTTCAATCGATGGTGTTTCGACCGTCGGAGGGGTTCCACTGGCCGCAATTAAACCGTCCGTCCGCTCGTAGCCTAATGGTATAATGGAAATAAGCACCAATGCAGGGGGTGTTTCCATGCTCAACGGTTACAAGTTTCGCCTATACCCCAATCAGGAGCAGCAACAAATTTTGCTCCGCTGGATCGGCTGCCAGCGGCTGATTTATAACGCCAAAGTGCAGGTTAAAATAAATTTCGCTTACGCCCTTTTTATGTCCGAAGGGGAATGTAGACCAAACGCCACTGCCTTAAATGAGTTATTGGGCTGTGGAGTTTGCGGTTTTTTTTCGAAGACCGATGCGGATCATCCTGCTTCCGATAAGATCCGGAGAATTTCCGGGGTAATTTTCGAGGATATGGCTTCTGGTGCCGTTTCCCCCAAAATTCGGTCGG
>JAJZZH010000020.1 GCA_021797675.1 Bacillota bacterium
AACATACATGATCGGTTAAGTCAGGTGGTGGGGTTCGGGCTCTGAAATCACGAGGACTATTGCCGATGAGACGGGTCGTGGCTGTCGAAAATAACCTCAGGATGGTTGTTTCCCTCCGTCCCCTGATGCCATACCTGACTTATCTGGGGATGTAGTTCCCCGAATGAAGATCACCCGTTTTGGCGCACCGCTCAATGCAATGCCCGAACAAGACGCGATTTTTCGCTATGGACTGCGCAGATCGGGTTGATCGTGCGCCTTGTGCTTGCGTTCGATCGTCCCCTGGGACTTGATGGGATGCACGCAGGCATGAAACCTGAGCCGCCAGCAAACCCTGAGAGACGCGCTGAACGCTTGGGCAAAGGCGCCTCAACAAAGCCCAAGACGCCCTTCAGGATGATTCCCCGGCAAGACTGCAGATTCGGGATGCGGGCAGCCGTATCGCACCCTGGTTCGCCGACGCCGCACCCGGTGCGTGGGTGATGGTCGGCGCCAATCGAGGGCCCTCGACCCGCGATGAGCCGGATCGCCATCCGCGCTTGCCGTCGGTCGAACTGTGGCGGCGAATAAGTCGGTCGGCGCCTGCGGCTGACGGTGCTGACTCTTCGACCATGGTGTAAAATAGGAACAGGAGGTGCTGAGGTGGCTTTTACGCATTCACCGAACCAACCTTCGCGCAGTGGTCGCCGACGGCAGGCCAGCCCGCTCGCATCCGGATCCACGGTCGAACGCATGAGCCGCAAGGAACGGGACCAGCGCCAACGCGAACATCGCTTGGAGCGAATTTTCACCATGGGTTTTACCATGATCTTTATCCTTACGCTCTTCTACCTTATTGCGCGTAGCCCGCTGAGCAGGATGCTCGTCCATATTTAAAGGTCGGCCGGGGGCCGCAGGTGCCAAATGCAGGCCCGGCTTCGCTGTATCGGGATGTTCGCTCCCGAACATCCCGGGATTGGCCATCCGACCCAAGCCACGTTGGCCAAGATGCCGCCAGGACCTCTCCAAAGTCGCACAGCGGGGCACCTGCGGCGTCCATCCTCGCCTCGATGGGGAGGGACGGTCGTCCCCTGCTCGGCGGCGAAATGAGCCGCCTCCCATCCCGACTCCGTGTTTTACCCAAGCGGCGCCCCAACCCGCCAATCACGGCGAGCCGGCTGGTGCGCGCAATTTTCCTCCTTGGACGATCGTAGGCGACGGCTCGCCGAGGACAAAGTGCCGGATGGCCTGGGCAGCCCCCCCGCCTTGAACTGTTCCCGTCACGTAATCCGCCATCCGTTGGATACCTGGTGCACTTTGTCCCATGGCCACGCCGATGCCCGCCCAGGCCAACATATCGACATCGTTCTCGTTGTCGCCAATCGCCATCACCCTGGCCTGGGCGATGCTCAAGCGCCTCGCCACCTGCGCCAGGGCCTTACCCTTGCCCACCGCATGATCGACCATTTCTAAATAGTCGGCCTGCGATTTAAAGAGCCGCACCGGGTAACCAGCTAGTCGCGCCCCGGCAACGCGGCGAAAGCGGTCGAGCTGGGCGGGCTCACCCTGCACCAGGATTTTGATGGGTGCTTCTGGCCACTGCGCCATCTCCGCAGCCCCCCGCACCCATACCGGCACCTGGTTATTGTGGACGTACTCGCGGACCCGCTCGGAATCCTCGGAAACCCACAACTCATCGTGCACGTAGACCTGCACCACGAACCCCTCGCCGATCGCCAGCGTCACCAAGATGCGCGCCGCTGCCTCGTTGACAGGAGTCAACAGCCATATCTCGCGCTCGGGCAGCCGCACCACCACCGCGCCGTTGAGGGCGATCATCGGCCCGGCCTCCAGTCCCAAGCTCTGGTGAAAGCGGGCAGCCGACTGCACCATCCGCCCGGTGGCCAAGATCACGGTGACGCCCCGCTCACGGGCCTCCCACACCGCCGAGCCCAAACCAGGACTCAGCCCTCCTTCGGGGGTGAGGCTGGTTCCATCCAAATCCAACGCCAGCAAACGCACTATCGACGAATTAGCCAATGCATGCCCCCCGAAATCACCGCCAGTACGATGGCCCCTTCCACCGCAGGTACGAATCCGGCCACGTAAAAGCCGGGAACCCAGGCCGAGACCAGCCACAGCATGAGTCCATTGATGACCCAGCCCATCAAGCCAAAGGTCAACATCGTTAAGGGTAGCGCAATCAGACGCGCGATAGGACGTATCAAGGTATTCACGAGGCCCAGCACCAACGCGGCAATCACAATGCTCTCCGCCGACGACGCCCGAATGCCAATGCCCAACTGGGCCACTGCCGCCAGCCCCAAGGCGGTGACCGCCCACAGTACCAGCCGCCGGATCACGCCGATCCCTCCGCCGAAGGGCCCGCCCCATCGGGAGCGTTCAGGTAGGCCTTGACCGCTTCGGCGGCTTTAATCGTCATGGTAGGCATCGTGGCCAATTCCTCCACCGCAGCGCGGGCCAGGGCGTCGCGGTCCTGGTAGTGTCGGAGCAACTCGCGCTTGCGTTTGGGGCCGATGCCAGGAATCTCGTCGAGCACCGAGCGGAGATTGCGCCGGGTCCGCAACTGACGGTGAAAGGTAATCGCGAACCGATGTGCCTCGTCCCGAATTTGCTGCACCACTTTAAGGGCCGCCGAATCGCGATCGAGAATAATCGGCTCCTCCCGTCCGGGTTCGAACAGCCACTCGTTTTGTTTGGCCAAGCCAAAGACGGGAATGTCCCCCGCGCCAGCCGCGGTCATGGCACGGTGGGCATAGCCCACCTGGCCCTTGCCGCCGTCGATAATCACCAGGTCCGGCGGTTCGGCGAAACGCGCCTTGCCGGGAGCGTCGGAGACCGCCTCGACGTGGCGAAACCGGCGTGTGATGACTTCGGCCATCGACGCAAAGTCATTGGCACCCTGCACCGTTCGAATTTTGAACTTACGGTACTGGCTCTTGTCCGGCCGCCCGTCGCGAAAGACCACCATGGAGGCGACCGACTCGGTCCCTTGGGTGTTAGAAATGTCGTAGCACTCGATGCGATGGGGCCGGGACGGCAGTCCGAGCGCGTGCATCAACCCCAAGAGTCCTTCCTCCCGGTCACGCTCGCGGGTGTCCAGTCGCCGCTGTGCCTCGTCGCGTGATAACTCTGCGTTATGGCGCACCATCGTCAAGAACCGCTCTTTTTCGCCCCGGCGGGGCACCTGCACCCGCACCGCCCTACCCGCCAGACCGCTTAGCCAAGCCCTGAGTTCTTCGCCATCGTTGGGCGCGACCGGCAACAGGATCACGGGCGGCAGGGTACGCGCGCGTTCATAATATTGGAGAAGAAACGCTCGTGCCAATTCACCCTCGTCGGTCTGATCGACGCCCGTCAGGGTGAACGACTCCCGCCCGACCAGGCTCCCCTTGCGCACCCTGAACACCTGCACGTAGGCATCCCGGTCGGCAATCGTCCAGTTGATGGCGTCCAGCTCCCGGCCCGCCGCACTGGAAACCTTTTGTTGCGCGGTCACGGCTTCAACCGCGCGAATCTGGTCGCGCAGCTCCGCCGCCCGCTCAAACTCGAGGCGTTTGGCCGCCTCGGCCAGGTTCTGCCGGAGGTCTTTCAGCACCTTGTCGGTCCGCCCTTCCAAAAACCACTCCACTTCCCGCATCATGGCCTGGTAGGCATCCCGCGTAACCAGGTTCTGGCACGGAGCCTGGCAACGTTTGATGAAATACTCCAGACAGGGTCGGGTTTGATTCTTGAACTTCTGGTTGCTGCAGTTGCGAATGGGGAAAATTTTTCGCAAGAGACGAATCGTGTCATGCACGGATTCGGCCCGCGTATAGGGACCGAAGTATCGACTTGGACCCTTCCCCGGCCGCCTTGCGATCAAAAGCCGCGGGAAATCCTCTTCCCAGGTTAGGCGCAAATAGGGGTACGCCTTGTCGTCTTTTAACCGAATATTATAATGCGGCTGGCGTACCTTCACCAGCGTGGCCTCGAGAATCAGCGCCTCCACTTCGGTGTCCGTCGCAATGACCTCGAAATCCGCGACGTGCCGCATCATCGCCGCCACCTTGGGAGCCAGCCGGGCCGGGTCCTGAAAATAGCTCTTCACCCGATTTTTCAGATTGACGGCCTTCCCCACGTAGATCACGACATCCCCGGCGTCTTTCATCAAATAGACGCCAGGGCGGTCCGTCAGCGCAGCGGCCTTGGCTTTCAGTGGGTTGCTGGCGGGTTCGCCGTCCATGATCCTCCCTCCTTTCGCCAATCCGAGGCTACGTCATGGGTGCCGCCTGACGGCGCAGATAACGGGCCAAGTAGGCTCCCGTATAGGACTCGGGGACCTCGGCCACCGCCTCGGGCGGTCCCTCGGCCACCACCCGGCCACCCCCGTCCCCGCCTTCGGGACCGAGATCGATGATCCAGTCGGCACTCTTGACAACATCCAAATTATGCTCAATGACCAGCACCGTATCACCTTGCTCCACCAGGCGCTGCAAAATAGCTAGCAAATGGCGCACGTCGTCGGCGTGTAGACCGGTGGTCGGCTCATCCAAAATATAGAGCGTGCGCCCATCCGATCGTCGTGACAGCTCGGTGGCCAGCTTCACCCGTTGCGCCTCGCCACCAGACAGGGTCGTCGCCGGCTGCCCCAGCCGGATATAGCCGAGTCCCACGTCACTCAACGTCTTCAGCTTGCGTTGAAGACGGGGATGATGGCGGAAAAATTCCAGTCCGTCGTCCACCGTCATGTCTAACACATCGGCGATGCTTTTTCCTCGATAGCGCACTTCCAACGTTTCCCGGTTGTAGCGGCGCCCCTTGCACACCTCGCAAGGCACGTAGACGTCGGGCAAGAAGTGCATTTCGATCTTCAAAATGCCATCTCCGCGGCACGCTTCGCAACGCCCTCCCGAGAGGTTAAACGAAAAGCGGCCCGGGCGGTAGCCACGAATCTGCGCCTCGGTGGTCTGGCTGAACACTTCACGAATCAAGTCAAAGGCCCCGGTATAGGTGGCGGGATTGGACCGCGGCGTGCGACCTATGGGACTTTGGTCAATCGCGATCACCTTGTCCAGCCAATCTTCGCCCTTGATCGCCCGGAATTGGCCGACCCGGCGATAACGGGCGCCGTTCAAATCGAGTTCCAACTGACGGCGCACAATATCATTGACCAGGGTGGACTTCCCCGATCCCGAGACGCCGGTCACCAGCACCAAACAGCCAAGAGGCAGCTTGACCGTAATGTCGGCCAAATTATGCTCGTTGGCGCCTTCCACGATCAGCCAGCGATGGTCGGGCCGTCGACGCGATCCGGGGACGGCAATTTCTTCTTGGCCGGAAAGATAGCGCCCGGTCAGACTCTCCGCCACATGCATCACTTCCGCCGGGGTTCCGGCCGCCACCACGCGACCCCCGTAAACCCCCGGGCCCGGCCCGATATCGATTAAATAGTCGGCCGACAGCATGGTCTCTTCGTCGTGTTCGACGACAATCAAGGTATTGCCCAGGTCGCGCAATCGCTTCATGGTCCGGATAAGCTTGTCGTTATCCCGTTGATGCAGACCAATCGAAGGCTCGTCCAGAATGTAAAGTACCCCAACCAGCGACGAGCCGATCTGCGTGGCCAGTCGGATGCGTTGGGCTTCGCCACCCGACAGCGACCCGGCTTGGCGCGACAAAGTCAAGTAGGCGAGACCAACATCGATCAGGAATCCCAGGCGCTCAAGCACTTCCTTTAAAATGGGCTCAGCCACGGGGCGTGTGTGGGCGTCCCAGTCGAGTCCCGCCAGGGTACGGTGCATCTCTTCGACCGACAAGTCGGTCAGCTCAGCGATTGACCGCCCCCCTATCGTTACTGCCAGCACTTCCGGGCGCAGCCGCTGACCGTGGCAGGCCTGGCACGGACGAGATGTCATGTATTGTTCGACCTCTTGCTTCGCGGTCTCACTCGTCGTCTCCCGGTACCGCCGCTCCAAGATCGGAATCACGCCTTGATAACGTGTCATGCGCCGGCCGGGACCACTAAAGCCCCCCTCAAACTCAAACGGTACCGGCTCCGGATATCCGAACAACACGATCTGCTGCGCTTCGGCCGGCAGATTCGCGTAGGGCACGGTTTTTGAAATTCCGCGAACTTCCAGTACCCGCTCCAAGAGATCCATGTAATACCGGCTGGAGGCGCGGAAAAACGGTGCCACGGCGCCCTCGGTGATGCTGAGCCGAGGATCAGGCACGATCAATGCCGGATCCAGCTCCAGTTTGTAGCCCAACCCAGTACACGCGGGACAGGCTCCAAAGGGGGCGTTGAACGAAAACATCCGCGGCGTGAGTTCTTCCAGCGAAATCCCACAACGGACGCACGCTAAGTCCCGGGCAAAGATTTCGCTGGGACCGTCTGGCTCCCCCACTTCCACCGCCCCCCCGGCGAGGCTTAAGGCATGCTCGATGGACTCGGCCAGCCGACTGGCCACCTCTGCGCGCACGACGATCCGGTCGATCACGGCCGCGATGGTATGCTTTTGATTCTTATTCAACTTGGGCGCCGACTCAAGCTCCACCAGGACGCCGTCGATGCGCGCACGGGTGTAGCCCCCTTTTTGCAGCTCGCTGAGCACTTTTTCATGCGTGCCCTTGCGACCGCGAACCAAGGGAGCGCGGATCTCGAGTCGAGTCCCTTCTGGCCGCGTCAGCACCCGGTCCACCATCTGCTCCACCGTCTGCTGACGGATCAACTCGCCGCAGTTCGGGCAGTGCGGAACCCCCGCATGGGCGTAGAGCAGCCGGAGATAGTCGTAGATCTCGGTCACCGTTCCCACGGTACTGCGCGGATTATGGCTGGTCGTCTTCTGGTCGATCGAAATCGCTGGAGACAAGCCTTCAATGCTGTCCACGTCGGGTTTATCCATTTGCCCCAAAAACTGCCGGGCATAGGACGAGAGCGATTCGACGTAACGACGCTGGCCCTCGGCATAGATGGTATCAAATGCCAAGGAAGACTTGCCCGATCCCGACACCCCGGTAATGACCACCAAGCGGTCGCGCGGGATATCGACATCGATCCCTCGCAGATTGTGCTGGCGGGCGCCTCGAACTCGGATTACGGCCTCAGCCACGTTTTGCCTTCCCTCCCGCGACCACCGACACGGGACGCTCCTTCTCCAATGCCATCAACCGATCCCGCAACATGGCCGCCCGTTCAAACTCCCAGTTGCGACTTGCCTGTTTCATCTCCTTGCGCAGCTGGTTGGCCAAGCGCACACGCTCCCGTGGACTCAGCTCTTCAATCGGCTTGCTGGCCGCCCTTGCTTCCTCCACACTCCGGGTGGCCTGAATCACGTCGCGAACCGCCGTCTTCACCGTGGTTGGGGTAATCCCGTGCTCTTGATTGTAGCGCGCCTGGATCGATCGCCGGCGTTCCGTCTCCTCGATCGCCGCCTGCATCGAATCGGTCACCCGATCGGCGTACATGATGACCGCCCCTTCGGCGTTGCGCGCGGCACGACCAATGGTCTGCACCAGCGACGTAACCGAGCGCAAATATCCCTCCTTGTCCGCGTCCAGGATGGCCACCAACCCCACTTCGGGAAGATCCAGTCCCTCGCGCAGGAGGTTAATGCCCACCAAGACATGGAACTCGCCCAATCGCAAGTCGCGTAAGATCGCCATGCGCTCCAGGGTGTCGACGTCAGAGTGCAGATAGCGCACATGCACGCCCGCTTCGCGCAAATATTCGGTGAGATCCTCGGCCATCCGCTTGGTCAGCGTCGTCACCAGGACTCGCTGGTCGCGCTCAACCCGGCCCCGAATCTCGCCCAGCAAGTCATCAATCTGACCCTTGGTCGGCTTGACGGTGATCGCGGGGTCTAAAAGCCCCGTGGGGCGCACAATCTGCTCCACCACCCGGTCCGCCACCGACCGCTCATAGGGCCCGGGAGTGGCCGACACATAGACTCGGCGACCGATCCTTTCGGCAAATTCCTCGAATTTCAGCGGGCGGTTGTCATAGGCGGATGGCAGCCGAAATCCGTGCTCGACCAGGCTATCCTTGCGGGAACGGTCGCCGGCGTACATGCCTCGAATCTGAGGCACGCTGACGTGGGATTCATCAATAATGGTCAAGAATTCGGCGGGGAAATAATCGAGCAGCGTATACGGCGGCTCGCCAGGTTGGCGCCCCGTAAAGTGTCGCGAGTAGTTTTCAATGCCCGAGCAAAAGCCCACCTCTTGCAACATTTCCAGGTCGTAGCGTGTTCGCTGCTCAAGCCGTTGGGCTTCCAAATTCTTACCCAGACGCTTTAGCTCCGCCAAGCGATCCGTCAGCTCAGCCTCAATCGCGTCCAAGGCAGGCTGCAGACGTTCGCGATCCATCACATAGTGCGATGCGGGATAAATGGCGACGTGATCACGTTCGCCCAACACCTCGCCGGTTAGTGCGTCAAACTCGCGAATTCGTTCAATTTCGTCCCCGAAGAGCTCTACTCGGATGGCCTGCTCGGTTTGGTTGGCGGGGAAGATCTCGATGACATCGCCTCGCGCGCGAAACGTCCCCCGGATAAAGTTCTGGTCGTTGCGGCTGTACCGCGTCTCCACCAACTTCCGCAAGATCGCCCGCCGGTCCTGGGTTTGCCCTCGTCGCAGGGAAAGCACCTGTTCCCGGTAATCTTGCGGCGATCCTAAACCGTAGATACAGGAGACGCTAGCCACGATGATCACGTCCCGCCGTTCCAGCAAAGACGACGTAGCTGAATGCCTTAGCTTGTCGATTTCGTCATTGATTTGGGCGTCCTTCTCGATGTAGAGGTCGGTCTGCGGAATATAGGCTTCCGGCTGGTAGTAGTCATAATAGCTGACAAAATACTCCACCGCATTGTCGGCAAACAGAGCCTTCAACTCGCCCGCCAACTGCGCAGCCAACGTCTTGTTCGGCGCCATCACCAGCGTGGGCAAGCCGAGCTGGGCGATGACATTGGCCATGGTGAAGGTCTTCCCCGACCCGGTGACCCCTAGTAGAACGTTGTCGACGTTGCCCTCCGCGAGCGAATCGACTAAACCCTGAATCGCGCTTGGCTGATCTCCCTTTGGCGGATATGGACTCAGCAATTTAAATTGGCTCACGATGTCCCCCCTGCCCGTGTGCCGCTCGCTCCGCCGGGACGGGTGGCTGGTGATTTCATCGCGGCACCCGTCCCCAAGACATCGCGACGTTTCCTGACCCAAGCGTCACCTACTCGCCGGCCGCCGGTGAGGCTACCACGAGTGCCCAGCCATTTGTAAAATCGGGAGCGTCTATCCTTCGATACACCCAATACCTAGTATAGCATGCATCGCTGGCGGCTGCTCAGACGTGCAGGAACCGTCGGACTGCGACCAAGCTCCCGATTCCCCCAATCACCAAGCCCATCAGCACCGTCACCCCGACCGTGTGCTCCAAGACCAGATGTAGGGGAGCCACGGGCCAAAAGGGCATAGCCGCTACCGCCGCCCGAATGGCCCATCGGTAGCCATAGTTGACGGCGACGTCCGCCGCGGCTGCTCCGATTAAGCCGAGCACGGTGCCTTCCAGGACGAAGGGCCAGCGGATAAACCAGTCGGTCGCGCCCACCAGTTTCATCACGGCGATTTCGCGTCGGCGAGCGAATACCGCCAACCGAATCGTGTTGGAGATAATCGACAAGGTGGCCAGTGCCAAGAGCGCCTCAATTCCCCAGCCGACGGCGCGCACGATCTCCGTCACCCGGTTGATGCGTTTGGCCACCAGGCCTTCATAGACCACGCTCTGCACGACGGGCAGCCGACGAAAACGGCGCGCCACGGCGGGAATTTGCGCCGGATGGTGGGCATAGACATCATACCCGTCAAACAACGGATTGGACTGGTCGATCAACTGCAACAGCGCCTTTTGGTCGGGAAACTCCGATTGCAGTTGATGGGCTGCCTGGGTTTTGGTAAAAAAGCTGATCTGGCGGACGGAGGGCCACCCTCGGGCTTGCTTCAAAAGCTGAAGCTCGGTCTTGCGGGGGACCTTTTGATGAATGAAGACCCGTATCTCCACCTCGTTTTCCAAGGTAGCCGCAATGTGGTTCAGATTCACACTGAGCACAATGAAAAAGGCCAAAACAAATAAAGAAATGGCGACCGTGCTGACCGAAGCCAGCGTCATCCAACCGTTGCGCCAGAGTCCATAGCCCGTTTCCCGCCCGAAATACCAAAGCGTCTTAGGCCTCATGATAGGCTCCTTTAAGCTCATCGCGCACGATACGGCCATGATCGATCGCCAGGACGCGCCGCTTGACCTGGTTGACCAAGTCGCGGGCGTGGGTGGCCATGATAACCGTGGCCCCCCGCCGGTTGATTTCGAGGAACAATTGCATGATGTCTTGCGCCGTATCGGGATCCAAATTCCCCGTCGGCTCATCGGCAATTAAATATACCGGGTTGTTGACCAAGGCCCGTGCAATCCCGAGGCGCTGCTGTTCGCCCCCGGACAGCTGATGCGGAAACGAATCGCGACGGCGGCCGAGGCCAACCAACTCCAGCACTTGCGGAACGCGCTTGGCAATCTCGCGCGAACTCGCCCCCACTACTTCCATCGCAAACGCGACGTTTTGCCCCACCGTGCGTTGGGGCAGCAACTTCACGTCCTGAAACACCACGCCCAGCTGACGCCGCAGCCGCGGCACCTGACTGCGCCGCATGTGGGTCAAATGAAACTGGTCAATATACACGTCGCCGGCCGTCGGCAACTCTTCACGGTACAAGAGACGGACCAGACTCGATTTTCCGGACCCGCTGGGCCCGACAATAAAGACAAATTCTCCGCGCCTGATTACTAAGTCGACTCCCGACAGCGCGAGATGCCCGTTCGGATATCGCTTGTCGACCTGCTCCAAACGGATCATCGAGCACATTCCTCCTTGGCCAAAACACCACTGGGCCTAGAACCAAAATAGATAGGACGCCCGCCCCGCTGACGACCTTGGACCAAATTCCCGCTCGTAGATGGAGGTGAAATCGGAAAACAGGGAAAACCCCGTGCGCAGATCCCCCGATCAAGCGAAGCATGAGGGGTCTCATTTCGACACCAAACGCGAAGATTCCTCCTTCCGTCGCGGTGAATGCCACAATTCGTTGCGAATCTGACGCACCGTACCCGCCAACGCGATCTCGTGACGACTCCCCAGGGCGAAAGCCGGGGGCTTCCCCGCGCATGGCGCTGGCGGGTTCTCCGTCCGCGCGTCGAAGGCTCCGTCCGAGCCCCAAAAAATCTGCTGGCTTGCCTAAGCCCGCGGCAGGAGGTTCTGCGCCGTATTGCGATCGCGGACATACCAGACCGGCATTGGTCAGGGCTAAATCCGTCGTTCGTGAACAATCTTGACGCGTGAACCGGGGGCTTTGACGTCGGGCAGGGTACGCGTTGATGCCGATAGCGAGGGGGTGGCGGCCGACGAAACCGCCGTTGGCCATCGCATGACCCCGATATTCGTCATAACCAGGAGGAAAGCTTTCCAAAGGCCTCCTCCAGCCACCCCAACTTCGCGGCCACCGTTTTTTCCAAGGCGCCCTCGCCCGTGGTTCCCCGCCAAAAGGCCCGAATATCACAGGCCAGCATCATCAATGTGTTGTCAAACCGGCTGGCCTCCAACATCCGGCGAAACTCCGGCCGATCCACCGGCATGCCAGCCCCAGCCAGCGATTCCTGCCAGGCCTGCACTACCCGCTCACCCAGTTTGGGCTCAAAGACATCTTGCAACAACACCGTAATGTCCCGCTGCGGCGGGGCCAGGGCGAAGTATTCCCAGTCCACCAGGGTCAATTGGCCGTCTTCAGTGCAGAGCAGATTGCCCAAATGGGCATCGCCGTGAACCAGTGTCCACGGCTGGGCCTGATCGGTCCACGCTTGCAGGTGGGCATAAATTTGGTCCGCTCGGCGCTGCCAGCGATTGACGGGCACTTTCCATCCCGCCAACGATAGCTTGCGCAGCGCCTCCAGGCTCTGCCGCGCCCACTCGATGGAGGACTGCAGAGGATACGCATTCAGCAGGCCTTCGGTCCGCCATTTCCCCCCCAGCTCCGCCCCCTGCACGTGTAGCGCTGCCAGCCGCCTGGCGGCCGCGATCAGCGGGCCCACGCGTTCCTCCTCCGGCATGGCCGCGACGCGATCTTTCAGCGATGGCCCCAGATCGGGCAAAATAAGAAAAGGAAGCTTCGTGTCCACCTCGAGGGCAAGCGGGGGGAGGCTAAACGCGTCCAGTTCTGCTCGCAGTTGACCATACCACAGGGCCTCGTGTGGCGTGATGCGCTTGTAGATGAAGGTTCGCACTCCATCCGCAGTCCGCACCCCAATTCGGTACACGCGCTGCTCAAGGTCTCCGGCAATCGGTTCGACCGCGGTTAATTGACCGCGGATTCCATCGAGAAAGCGGTTAAGCCCGGTCAACGGCGCAGCTTCCATCATGAGAGAGCCATGCGACATCTTGATTGCTTCATGGTCCGTCCCTTCTTTCCTGCCGACGCGGACTCTCCCCGGCCATATCGTGCGCTTCCGATTTGCCGCCCGGACGACGATATCCGTGGTTATAGAGCATCTTCCCCGAGGATGTGCTATGATCATGTTAGCACAGACTTTCCAGCGCCCTCGATAGGCCGGGCGCGGTTTTGGGAACGGATTTCCCTCGCCGAACAATCAGGATAGGGCGAGTTCCCTAGCATCCGGCAGATCCAATGCGCGACCCCTTGGATCCAGGCCAGGAGGCGCCGTGCGCTCCTGACTATCAAACCCCTTCCGACGATAGGAGGAGAAGAACACAGCCATGCTGCGCAGTATCCTGCTCGCGACCGCTGGCGGACCCGGCGGGATTCGCGCCGCCGACTGGATAAGCGCCCACTTAGCTTCCGATCAAACGACCGTGCACGTTATGGTGCTCGAATCCCTAAGTGACGAATACGAAGCCGTCGGCATGGCCACTAGTTTTCCGGCCACCAGTACCGACACGGAACAGCGGGTCCGCCGAGATGTAGACGAAATCCTGCATCACACCTTGCGACATCTGACCGGATTCGGCGCCGTCAAGACCGGGGCCATCATCGGCGGCCAGCCGGTCGAAGAGCTGCTAGCGGCCGTCCGCCACATCCAGCCGGACCTCCTGGTGTGGGGCCGACGGGGCCTCACCCGTTGGGAGTCGGTGTTTCTCGGCAACATATCCTCCAAGACGGCCACCCAAAGTCCGGTGCCGTTCCTGGTCATTCCCAACGCCCAACGCAGATGACGCGGTTTAGAAAAGGTGGATGAGTCTGGATGGAAGTTATTAAAATCACTCCACGTGGCTATTGTTACGGCGTGGTTGATGCCATCACCATGGCCAAGCGCCTTGCCACCGATCCGAATGTGCCCCGGCCCATCGTGGTACTCGGGCAGATCGTGCACAACCAGCACGTCGTCACCCAGCTTTCTCAGATGGGGATTCAGACGCTGGACGGCGGTTCGCGACGTGACCTGCTTAACGAGGTGCCCCCGGGGGCAACGGTAGTCTTTACCGCCCATGGGGTAGCCCCTGCGGTCAAAGCGGAAGCTCGCCGGCGGGGCTTTCGCACCTACGATGCCACCTGTCCGGATGTAACCCGCACCCATGAGTTGATCCGAGAAAAAGTGAGCCAAGGTTATTTCATCTTGTACGTGGGCACTCCCGGCCATCCCGAGCCGGAAGGAGCCATGGGCGAGGCCCCCCCGGACCGCATTGCCCTCATCGGCCAGTTGACTGATGTTCAGAGCATGGCAGTGCCTCTCGGCATGCCCGTAGCCGTGATGACCCAAACAACGCTCAGCCAATGGGACACGGAAGAAATTATTCGCGCGATCGTAGACCGCTTACCGGATGCGGAAATCTTCAACGAAATCTGTCTGGCTACCCAATCGCGCCAGGAGGCTGCGGTCAAAGCCGCTGCCGACGCCGACTTGGTGGTGGTCGTGGGCGACCGCAGGAGTAACAATTCGAATCGACTGGTTGAAGTGGTGGAAAAAATTGCGGGCAAGCCCGCCATCCGGGTGGAAAGCGCGGACGACCTCGACCTCGCTCAGTTCGAAGGGATTGACCGGGTGGCCGTGACCGCAGGTTCCTCGACGCCGACCGCGATCACTCGCGCCGTGATCGCGCGATTAGATCAGCTAAACACGCATCAGCCCTAAACACGCATCAGCCCTAAACACGCATCAGCCCTAAACACGCATCAGCCCTAATGAAGACATCCGCAAAAAAGCCAGAGGACCCCTGGCGAGGAGCCGTCTGGCTGCAAAGGAAATTGTCGGCATGGCCTGGGCCTCCCAAGGGCCAGCGCCCTCAGTACCACCAGCGCAGGTCAGGGGGACCACCGTGTTCGAAATGGGAACGGG
>JAJZZH010000214.1 GCA_021797675.1 Bacillota bacterium
GGGCTTCGCCTACGGCTTCAGCCCTTCTTGGGGGGATCCCTCTTTACAGATCTGCTACCTCGTGCTACCGTCTGGGTGGCTCCCTTTTCCTCAATCGGACTGGCTCCCTTTTCCTCGGCCGTTCGCATGTTATTTTGGTGTCGACCGATTCTTATTCCGATTTTTCGTTCGGATGCTATAGAAACCCCAAGATTCGATAAAACGATCCGAGATATCAACGCCAGGATGAACCCTTCGGATTTAAGGGTCCAGTTCATGTGTTAGGCTTGTTCGTAGCGTCGGGCCGTTGACATCAAGCGTTTTCCTTGCTAAAGTGACGTTGTAGCTTGCGAGGGTCATGGTGTTGACCCGAGATGAAGAAGCGGCCTGGCGAATTCCAGGATGATGACACCTACCGGTTCGGTCGGTGTTTTTTTGCGTCTAGATCTCTCTTTCATTGCGCATTCCGTGGTTAACCACACGACCGATCGTACCATCCAGACTCGAGACGGAGAGGAAGCGGTTTCGATGGTAGTTCGCGCGGTTATCGAAATTCCACAAGGATCGCAAAACAAGTACGAGTGTGATCCCTCAACCGGCCGGATCCGCTTGGACCGGGTCCTGTATTCGGCCATGCATTATCCTGCCAATTATGGATTTATCCCCGACACCTGGGCAGACGACAACGATCCCCTGGACGTCCTAATTTTTGCTTCAACACGACTCGATCCCGGCGTCGACGTGGCCATGCGGGTCATCGGGGCCTTTTTCATGGCCGACGAACACGGACCGGATACGAAAATCCTCGGGGTTGTTGAGGCGGATCCTCGATTTCAACACGTGGAAACGGTCTCCGACCTGGGATCCCACCGTTTGCTCGAAGTGCGCCACTTTTTTCAGGAATATAAAGCCTTGCAGGGGATTGTGACGACGGTCGGCGATTTTCACGAATGTTCGGTGGCGGTCGAGGTGATCGAGCGCGCCCAGAACAGCTTTATCGCCCGGCAGCACACGGGTGGTTAGGGCCGTCCGCGGGACGTTGCCGATTCTTATGCAAGGACTGGAGGCCCGGTAGCGGTCGTTTCGAACCTTGCGAAGGAGAATGTCAATGGAGCAAAATTCAGGACGACCAGGCGGTCACGCCCAAAGACACCATATATGGCGTACCCACAACGTGTGGGCGTTTTCGCTGGCGTCGTTGTTCTCAGACTGGGGCCATGAAATGGTCACCGCGCTAATGCCCGGGTTTCTTACCACGCTCGGGGCACCCGCGGTCGCCTTAGGCCTGACCGAGGGGATCTCGAATTTGGTCCAAGCGTGGACGGCGGTGTGGGGCGGACAAGTGAGCGATCACCAGGCTCACCGTCATCGCGTGTTAATCGCCGGATACACCCTTACGGGATTCAAAGTCTTGCTGGCCGCGGTCTACTGGTGGCCATGGGTCGTCGTCTTGCGGACGGTGGCATGGGCCGGGCGCGGGGCACGGGGGCCGATTCGCGACGCCTACATCGCCGAGGAAGTGGCCCCGGAGCACGTCGGCAAAGCCTATGGACTGCGCGAGGCCTTTGATACCGCAGGAGCCCTCCTGGGACCGCTGTGTGCCGCCCTGTTCGCCGCATACACCACTCCCCGCGCCTTAATCGCATGGACCGCGGTGCCCGCAGTGGTCACCATCGTGATCGCGCTCACGTTCAAAAAGCTCCCTGGCCGGCCGTCGAATGTGAACCGCATCGGCGCCGACAAGGGCCATACGAGGGGATGGTCTCGCCGTTTCATCCGATACCGTGCGGCGAGCGCGCTTTTTGCGTGTGGTTATTTAGCTCCCACGTTTTTTATTCTCCGGGTGTGGCAAAGCCGTCAGGGAGTTGGCCCACTCTCTGCGCATACGGTGGCCTTATTGCTCTATACACTCCATAACGCAGTCTACGCCGCGAGCGCCTACCCGGTCGGCCGACTGGCGGACCGGATGCCGGGTCGGACCATGTTGGGGGTGGGTTACGGACTGTGGACGGTGACCGTGGCAGGGTTCTTTCTCGTTGCCAATGGCGTGGGCTGGTGGATTGGCTTGTTTGCGCTGGCTGGATTAGCCACCGGAATGATTGAGGTGGGCCAAAAGATCACGACCGTGCGGATCGTGTCTGCGGCCCAACGCGGTCAGGGTCTCGGCCAGATTGCAGCCGTGCGCGGGATGGGTCAATTATTGGCCGGGCTGATTATGGGAATTTTGTGGACCCTATCCGGCTCCCGAGCCGGTTTTGGCACGGAAGCCGGCCTGGCGTTGTTGGGTTCGTTAGCTATGATTTGGGCGACCGGTCGGCCCGGGGAGCCGGCCGACCAGCCAGCATAGACTTGTGCCCTACGATGCCAAGACGAGAGAGCGATATGGATTTAGGGCGGGTGGCTCGATGCACGGCACCGCGGCGGAGGCGCCCCACCCGGAGTAAAAAAGCTGCGGCTGCCGCGAATCACGATGGTGAAGGTCTGGTCACGGTTTGAGCCGAGACATCGACACAGCTGCCCAACTGTCCAATGCGCGAAACGCGCTAGGTGAAAACTTCGAGGAGGATGTCGACATGGCCAAAGTAGTTTCGCTGCAAGCCCGTGAAATTTTGGATTCACGGGGATTTCCCACCGTAGAAGTTGATTGTCGGTTGGCCGACGGATCTTTCGGTCGGGCGTCGGTGCCGTCTGGCAAGTCGACCGGCAGCCAAGAAGCCCAAGAAATGCGGGACCACGATCCGATCCGATTTGGTGGTCAGGGCGTCTTGACTGCGGTCCACAACGTGCAAAACGGGATCTTCCTTGCGCTCAGCGACGTGGAGGTCGCCGACCAAGAGACATTTGACCGTATTTTAATCGAATTGGACGGTACTGCCCAGAAACAGAAATTGGGTGCGAATGCCATTTTGGGTTGCTCACTGGCGTTTGCGCGGGCCCAAGCGGCCGCGGCACACCAGTCGCTGGTTCATCATCTGGCCGGTCTCTACGGCCTGCAGGAGTGGGTGTTTCCGGTACCGATGATGAACGTCATCAACGGAGGCAAGCATGCGGACTCTGGCATATCGACCCAAGAATTCATGCTGGTTCCGCACGGAGCGGCCGATATCACCGAGGCGATCCGGATGGGCGCGGAAACCTATCATGTTCTGCAGGATCTGCTGAAAGCCAAGGGATATCGCGTGTCTGTTGGCGACGAGGGTGGCTTCGCCCCGCAACTGAGCTCGTCGATCGAGGCGTTGGAACTGTTGACCGCGGCCGTGGAAAAGGCCGGATACGCGCCGGGGCAGGACATCTCTATCGCGCTGGATTTTGCCGCCAATGATTTTTACCGCGACGGGGTCTACCGGTTTGAAGGCCACGCCTGGACCGCAGAGGAGATGACGGACTATTGTCTGAAGATTGCCCGCGAATTCCCAATCGTGTCGATTGAAGACGGACTTGCCGAGGATGACTGGAAGGGGTGGGTCGGGCACTCCCAACGCCTCAGTGCAGCGGGCCTGCAATGTGTTGGGGACGATATCTTCGTGACCAATCCCGGCATCTTCCGAAAGGGCATCGATCAACGTATTGCCAATGCCATCCTGATCAAACTGAACCAAATCGGGACCATTTCCGAAACCTTGGCGACGATGCGACTCGCGGTGCAATCGCACTATCGGACGGTGGTTTCACATCGTTCCGGCGAGACGGATGACCCTTTTATCGCAGATTTTGCCTTGGCCACCTCGGCGCGGCAAATCAAGTCGGGCGCCCCCGCTCGCGGGGAACGGGTTGCGAAATATAACCAGTTGCTGCGACTGAAAGAGGAATTTCCGGAGGCACCCCTGGCCAAAGACTTGTATGGTCCGCACCCATGACCTTTTCCGATTTTCCATCAGGGTCAGGGGCGTCGTCACCTTGGATGCCCTGACCTTGCTTGAGGGGAGAGTTTTTCCATGGAACCATCCACCATACCTGTCGCGGCTGCCGAAAGGGTGATCCATCAGGTGCGGCGGGCCGTTACCGCCCGCCTGCTGGGGTTGGAGCGCGCCGTCGACGACCTGCTCATCGCCCTGATGGCACGGGGTCACATCCTCCTGGAAGACGTGCCGGGAGTGGGCAAGACGACATTGGCCAAGGCATTTTCGGATGCCTTGGGCCTCTCCTTCCGCCGTATTCAGTGCACCCCCGATCTGTTGCCGTCCGACGTTGTCGGGGGCCTCGTCTTTCATCCGCAGGACTCGGAATTCGTCGTCCGCAAGGGCCCCATCTTTACGAACCTGTTACTGGTTGACGAGATCAATCGCGCCTTGCCGCGCACCCAGTCGGCGTTATTGGAGGCGATGGCCGAAGATCAGGTGACGATTGACGGGACACCATATCCGCTACCTCAGCCGTTTTTGGTGATAGCGACCGAGAACCCGCTCGAGTCGCAAGGCGTCTTTCCGTTGCCCGAAGCCCAACTGGATCGTTTCTTACTGAAGACGTCATTGGGATATCCTTCGGCGGACGATGATGTGGCGATTTTGTCCCTCCATCTTGAACTCTCCGACGAGGTGGCCAGCCCCCCGCCCCCCGCAGAGTTCGGATCATCCGTCCATCCCTCGGCCATAGCGCGGACGGAATGGCCAAGGACGCTCGCTGCGGGGATAGCGAGCGTGCGTCTCTCCCCGGCGATCCTGCGCTATATTTCGCGCGTGACTCGAGCCACCCGAAGCCAACCAGATGTTCAGGTCGGGGCGAGTCCGCGGGCGATGGTCCTGTTGGCCAAGGCCGCCCGCGCGGCGGCGGTGCTGGCGGGCCGCGATTTTGTGACTCCGGATGACGTGCAAAGGGTGGCCGCCGGCGTCCTGTTTCACCGAACGCTGTGGATTGGGCCGGCCGAAGGCAGCGAGATTGATGCCAACGCCTGGATGCAGCAACGTGTTTTGCAGCACGTGGACGTTCCGCTGGAGAGTGGAGCCCCATGACCGGGATAGCGCTGATCATGGGAGCGGGGCTGGTTGTGGCGCTCATGGTCTGGGTGCAGTTGGTGCAACGCATTGTGGCCCCGCGCATCCAGGCCGAGGTCCTGTGCGCCAAAGCGTCCATCGCCTTTAACGCGTCGGTGGAAATCACCATTGCGCTGAGCAATCCCACCTGGCTGCCGTGCCCGTTGCTTCGATGGGAAATCAACCTTCCGGCGGGACTTCCCATGGTGACGGGTCAGGGTGGCGTCGCCGAGGTCCAAGCTCCGGCCCCCACCTTGGTCCCCTCAGTGCACCGAAAGGCCACCTGGGCCGCTAACGGGACGAAGGTATCCATGGCGTTGGCGCTTCGGGCACGGGAGGCCGTGGCGGTGCGCTTCGACGTCCTTGGCGCACGCCGGGGAACGCATCATTTGCAAAGCCTGAAACTTGAGATCGCGGACGGATTCACCCTGCACCGGGAAACGCGGGGGTTTTCGCCATTTGTCACCGTGACAGTCCATCCCCGCCGGATTGTCGGCCAACGCCCCACCGTCCCTCCCAATCGGTTGGGGATGGTGAACGCCCGGGCCAAACTGGCTCCCACGGCGTTGGATTGGGTCGATCTGCGCGCCTATCGCATGGGGGATTCCCTCCGAGATGTGGCATGGATGGTGAGCGCTCGCTGCGGGGAGCTGACCGTTCTGGAACGGGCCACGGCGATGGACCCGGTGGTGGTAGTGGTCGCCAGTGTCCGCATTTCCGAGCTTCGCTGGGAAGGTCGGGCGGATCATGCCGATCGCGTGTACGAAGCAACCTATACCCTCATCGAGCAGTTGTCTAAGCAGGGTGTTCAATGGATGTTGTATTGCGATGGATTCTGGGGGTACGGCCACCGGCCGGCGAATCGTCATCGGGTGCTCCGAGGGGAGGGCGCGTGGACGTCATCCGCTCACCAGCAGGCGGGGCACGTATTAGGCAGCTTGTCGGAGTACGCCTCGGTCGCGCTCACCGGAATCCTGGCCGAGGTCCGCCGCGACATTTGGCCACCGGCCACGGTGATTATCCTGACTGGATATGAGGACAACGCAACGCGCCAAGAGATGTCAACGCTGCGGCGTCAGGGGTACCGGGTGGAGGTGCGGAAGGTGCTGGCCGTCTCGGATTGTGACGTGAAGCAGGGTGAGGTGCACACACCGTGAAAATGCCGCGCAATGGATTTGCCGCCGCGGCGGACGGGTTGATGGCGGCGTTAGTGGCCTTCGTTGGCGTGAGCTCGGCCACGGGTTCGGCGAGACCCATCGTACCGGCGGAAGTAGGGATCGTGGTCTTGTGGGGAATGGTTTCCACGTTGCATTTCCAAAAACCTCTGACCCAAAAACTTGGGCTGATCACAGGAACTATCTTGGTGGCTTTGGCGTGGATAGTGGAATTTGGGAGTTGGTCGGCCATTTTGGGAGAGATCGGTTGGTCGATTTACTTGATACGCCGGGTGCGGACTTCAACGATACCCGATAATGACGTCCAAACCGCCCGCTTAATCTGGGATCTGGTGTTCTTGACGCTCGCTTGGGGGGTGAGCATCTTGGCCCCGAGCGGTGCCCTAACGACGATAGCCTTGCTGACGATGGGATTACTCGCGATCGGATGTCGCGTCCTGGCCATGCATGCGGCCCAAGTGATCCAGATGGGCGCCGAGGGCATGCACCGTACCCGGGTGGTATGGACGCCGTTCCTGACCCTGTTCGGGAGCATGCTCGCGGTCGCGGTCGCAATGGTTATGTTTCCGAGCATACGCAAATATTCCGTGCTCATTGGGTTGGGCGTGCTGGGAATCAGCGTGCTGATCGCGGTGTGGCGTGACTTGCTCGTCCAAATTATCGTCGATCTGATCGTGGTCATGGTTATCGTGGTAATCTTCAAATTGGTGTCGGGCACACTCCGAGCGAAGCCTTTCCACGGTGGGGCGCCCAAGCCATTGCGGCGACTTCCTCCGACCCACACGGTGCACTGGGCCCTGCCAGCCTGGGATTGGGGAGGCATTCTTCTCGGCATCGGTTTGGCGGTGTTCGGCTTGATCGTCTTCAGGGCGCTGCGTTCTCGACCGGATAGCGCAGGGTGGGGGGAGGGGTTTCGCGTGGAGCGATCGACACTCTCGGCTCGCCGTCCAAGAAAACCTGCCAGTCCGCCAACACCGTTACGTCGGCTCGTCTTTCGCTGGCTCAGACAGGAGGCCCGCCGCGGCCGACCGATCGGGCGCGGAGAAACCTTGCGGAGTTATGGGCGGCGAAGGCTTGAGCAATGGGCGACCGACAAGGGACCCTTCCCCGCTGGCCCAGCCGAAGAGGCCATGATGGCCATCATCGCGTCCTACGAAGCTGAGCGGTACGGTCTACGAGTTGCCACGATGGACGCGGCGCGGCAATTAGAAGTTCGGCTCCGGGAGGGTGGACTTTGAACGTTCTCAAGAGTGCTGGGTTCCCTGGCCGGCCAACGCAAAAATCCGGTGGAACCAGCGGGCGTC
Organism: Bacillota bacterium; assembly: GCA_021797675.1. Classification (GTDB taxonomy): domain Bacteria; phylum Bacillota; class Sulfobacillia; order Sulfobacillales; family Sulfobacillaceae; genus JAJZXC01. The sequence goes on from JAJZZH010000214.1 coordinate 7,429, forward strand.
CCGGGATAGGGCGACCGCCTCGCTCGCTTGATTGCCGGAACCGGGCATGGTATCCTGAGCGTAAGGTCATGGTGTTGACCGGTCGCATAGTGCAAAGAGCCTGGCATCCCAGGATGATGACACCTACCCGGAGGGTGGGTGTTGAATTTTGCGGTCTAGCCGGTGGCACGTAATACGTCTGGCGCCCAACCTTCAGCGGCAAAAACCTGGGTTCCCTGTAGAGTCGGACATCCTTTGACGCGAAGGATGCTGGGGCGTGCGTCCGTGGCGGGGGAGGTGAACCCCGGCGGCGGGCGGTTACGGGTTACGCCGATGGCACATGATGAGATAGATGTAGGAGCAAGTCGGCAGAGGGAGGACGGTTGATGCAGATCACCATTCCCGGGCGCGGATCGATCGGGCTCGACCAGATTGTACTCGACTTTAATGGCACCCTAGCTACCGACGGACAGGTTCCCGCCGAAGTGGTGGAACTTTTGGGTCAAGTGAGCCAGCGCTATCCCACCTATCTGGTGACGGCGGATACGTTTGGTACGGCCGTTCCCTTCGCCGAGCGGCTGGGCATCCCATGGCGCATCGTGAAAACCGGCGAAGACAAGGCGCACTTTATCGCAAGCCTGAACGGTGGCGTGGCGGCGGTGGGTAATGGCGCTAATGATGGTCCGATGTTTCGCGCAGCAGCACTCGCGATCGCGGTGGTCGGGCCGGAGGGGGCGGCGGTGGCGGCATTATTAGCGGCAGACGTGGTGGCCCCTACGATTCAGGACGCGCTCCAATTGCTTTTGTCTCCCGCGCGCTTGATAGCCACTCTGCGGATCTAAAGCGATAGGGCCGGCGTCCCCGATCTGCAGGCTAAGTCGCCGTCGCCACGCTGAAACGCGCCATGGTCTCGCCGAAACTTTGACTCCGCCTTTCATATCGCCATGATGAGATGATTACCCGATCGGGAGGCGGCCGGGGGTCGCGGTTTAACGGGTGTCAGCCCGCCTCCAAGGCAAAGTGCGGTTCGGCCGACTGCAGATGCAGACCATACCCTTGAGACGGATGCCTGGGATGGCGGCGCCTCGATGGAGATTGGCCGGCTGAGCGTCGTCACTCGGCCCATTGCACCCAAAGCGGACGACGCTTTAGCGCCCATCCGGGCCATCGTCTAACCGGTCGAGGGGGATGGAACTTTTATGGCGTTGGTAAGCATTCTGTTTGATCCCGCGAAGGGAGTCCCCATGGACGAACCCTCTGAGGCGCCCGCCTTTTTTGCCGATGTACTCCTCGATCAGATCATCGACACCATCACGGCGGGAAGACGGGAATACCGTTTAAACACGCTGTTTTATCAGAGCCTCAGTACCGTCGACGCCATCGCGTACCGCCAGGAAGTCCTGCGGGATTTCGAACGCTCTCAGCTTAGGAAGGAGATTGACGCATTCGCGCAAGCCATGCGCACCATGCGGCACCACCTGACGCAGGCCGATCAGCTGTACTACCATTACCAGAAGGAAGCCTGGTTTGTCGACGCGGTCGCGGTCTATTGCGATGCCGTAGAGCATCTGCTGGAGCAATTAGCCGAGATCGATTTTGACGCTCGCGGATTGGTCGCGTTCTACGAGTATCTCGCACACTACGTGCACTCAGAGGACTTTACTGCGCTCGCTGCGGAAACCCGGCAGATCAAATCCGAGTTGTTTTCCATCCGATATGGCCTTCGGATCAAGGGAAACCGCGTCGAGGTGTTTTCGACCGAAGAGAAGCCGGATTACAGCGCCGACGTAGCGGCAACCTTCGCCAAGTTCAGCCTGGGCCCGACGCCCCGGACGGAAACGAAACGTGTCATGGTCTCCGAGATGAGCCCGGTGGAAGCGAGGATTTTGGATGGCGTCGCTCAGCTTAATCCCGGCGTTTTCGCCCATTTGGACGCCTATCACGCAGCCCACCAAGACTATCTGGATAGGGTGATCGGCAGATTTGACCGCGAGGCCCAATTTTATCTAGCTGTCTTGGACTATGTGGCGATGTTCGAACAGGCTAGCTTGCCATTTTGTTATCCGGTGGTATCGGCTGCCAACCGAGATATGGCCATCGTTGACGGGTTTGACGCCGCGCTTGCCTATAAATGCATCACGGAGCGCACCCCGGTCGTATCCAATGACGTTGACGTGACCGATCCCGAACGCATCTTGGTAGTCTCCGGCCCGAATCAGGGAGGGAAGACCACTTTTGCCCGTATGTTGGGACAAATCCATTACTTAGCCAGTCTGGGGTGCCCGGTACCCGGACGAACGGCCCGAGTAGGGATCGTGGACCGGATCTTTACCCATTTTGAGCGGGAGGAGTCGGTCGAGAATCTGCGGGGTAAACTGCAAGATGACCTCATCCGCATGCACCAGATTTTGGCTGAGGCCACGCCCAGCAGCCTGATTATCCTGAACGAAATCTTCACCTCCACGACGCTGCAGGATGCGGTGTTCCTGAGCCATAAGATTCTGCAGCGCATCATCGAGCGCGATGCCCGGTGTGTGTGGATTACCTTTATCGATGAGCTGGCGTCGTACAGCGAGCAAACCGTCAGTCTGGTCAGTACGGTGCTTACCGAAGATCCCGCTACGCGTACCTATAAAGTCGTGCGCAGACCGGCAGATGGCTTGTCTTACGCACTCACCCTAGCCGAAAAGTACCGCGTGACCTATCACTGGTTACAGGAGCGCCTATCGTGAAGATCTTTTTGATGTATCCGGACCGGGACTTTGACGCCGAGGGGCCTGTTCCCCCCAATGCCTCGGACCTCAGCGAGGATTTGGGGTTATCGGTGCTGTGCGACGCGATGGCAGATGGAGATAGCCTGGTGGGGAACGTGGCCAGGCAGGCCCTGTTGCGCGGATTAGGCGACATGGACACCATCCGCTACCGGCAGGCGGTGCTCCAAGATGCCTTGCAGCATCCGTCCACCGTTCGCGATCTCTACCGCGTGGCAGTCTCGGCCATTGAAGGGGAAAAAAAGACCTACTTGGGGCTGTTTAGCCATTATCCGGGTGCTATCCTCATGCAGTCGATCACCGTGCTGGAGCGGTACCTAGGACTGTTTGCCCAGCTCCGCCAGATGGCTGAAACGCATGCCTCTCACTTTTGTTCCCAGGGTTTTACCCGATTGTTTGCGATGGTACATGAAGAACTGAGCGAAGCATACCTAGCTCAGGTCCAATCGCAACTCCGTGAACTGCAATTCGTCAGCGGGGTATGGGCCAGCGCGGAACTTGGTCAGGGCCTGCAAGGAATCCACTATCGTTTGCACCGTAAACCCGAGTCCCGGCGACCACGCTGGATCCAACGCATCACAGGCCAACCCTCGGCGGGATACGCGTTCACCGTCGCCGAACGAGATGAAAGCGGGGCAAGGGCGCTTTCTGAATTAAAGGACCGCACGATGGAGAAGGTCGCCGCTACCCTGGCCGAATCCGTAGACCAGATTCTCCATTTTTTCACTCAGTTGCGGGTCGAGCTGGCCTTTTATGTGGGTTGTCTAAACCTGAGAGACCGACTCGACGCCAAAGGGGAACCTCTGTGCTTTCCGGACCCGTGCCCGAGCGATGCGCACCGGCATGATTTCCAGGGCCTATATAATGTCACCCTCGCCTTGACTACCAAAGACCAGGTGGTGGGCACCACGGCGCATGCCGACCAAAAAGCGCTCATCATCATCACGGGTGCCAATCAAGGGGGCAAATCCACGTTTCTACGCAGCATTGGGCTGGCCCAGCTAATGATGCAGTGCGGAATGTTCGTGCCGGCCGAGCGCTTTCGCGCCAATATATGCGGGAGCCTCTTTACCCACTTCCGCCGAGAAGAAGATGCGAGCCTTAAGCATGGCAAACTGGATGAAGAGCTCCGCCGTATGAGTGACATCGTAGACCATCTTAGACCCCGTTCGATGGTGCTGTTTAACGAATCGTTTGCCGCCACCAACGAACGTGAGGGTTCGGAAATTGCCCGACAGATCTTGAGCGCTCTTTTGGAAAAGCAAATGAAAGTGTTCTTTGTCACGCATTTATATGAATTGGCGCGGGGGTTTTTCGACCATCACCTGGCCCCCGTGGTATTCTTGCGGGCGGAACGAGAAGCGAGCGGAGCCCGCACGTTTAACATTCGCCAGGGGGCGCCCCTGCCTACCAGCTATGGCGAAGACCTGTATCACAAAATCTTTGCCTCCGACGAAAACGCCTCACAACCGGCTTCTCCATGAAGCCGGATTTCTGCTGTGGGGGACGCACTCGCCCGTTCAATCGTTGTTGCGCCAACGTCCCCGAGGGGTTCCTTGCACATCGAAAGTCCGCCGACCCGGGACGGACGACAACCCTGGATCCCCGAGAGTATTGATCTACGCTAAAGATCAACAGTCATCGCTCCCAAGTTTCAAGCATTTCGCGGAGTGACCGAGGGCTGTCCCCGCTCTATACCGGAAATCGAGGGGTCGAATGGCCGGACGACCACGGAGTTTTCTCAAAAACACTACAGGGAGTATCTTGACTGGATTGATCGCCCGCCAAGCGATTCGGCTCTCTGCATCGCGTCTCGTCATGGAGGAGAGGGTCCCCGGAGCCATCGAACGGGTGTCACGACTCTGTGTCAAACGCTTTCGTCCGGGTCCGGCGACGCTCCGCGGGATGCTGTGGGTGGGTCACCCCTTTCAGGCTCATTCTCGAAGTTTCGGATTGCCAGTAAGCACTAAACCTTCACAGGCTTTTCCATCATGCTCGTACAAACTTTACAGCAATTAGCGAGAAAGCCCAGGCACTTTAGGCCTGGGCCGAATCGCGTCTTCATTTTCGCTGCCGTTGAAGCGGCTAACGGATATACTCAATTTGTGGCTCTTGCCCAAAGACTGCTGCGTGACCCGAGTGAGAACGGATGTATGCTTATTTGAACGGTTGTGCGTGGACGGGTTGGCTTTCCAAGTATCCTCGTTTCAGTGATGGACAACATCGCCATTCTGCCGTAAAGTATTAGGCAAAATTTGGCGAAGGGCGATGGTTCGTGATGGAATCTCCCCGGCTCCGTGAGTGCCTCCAAGAGCACCTCACCGCCTCGACGGCGATGGAGGCGGCGCACCAACCCGAATGGATCCAGGCCACGCTGGATGTCGTGGGGCAGTTCTGGTATGGGCACGTGATCCCCACCACGTGGCGCTTACGGGAGATCCAGCGGATTGGCGATGAGGCGATGGGTTGGCAGTGGGCCTCCGCCAGCGAACAGGCGGTCTGTCTCGAGTGTCACACGGTCAGTCATCACCGGACCAAGACCTCCTGGACGCGCCGCCTGCAGGATTTGCCGTGCGTCGGCATGCCCGTGTATCATGTGATTAAAACGAATCGGTATGTGTGCGAGAATCCTGCGTGCCCGGTCGACACCTTTACCGAACAATTTGAGGTGATTGCGGGCAAGGATGCCCGCCTCACGCATCGCCTGAAGGAGTTTATCGTGCAGCAAGCCTTGGATTCGAGTGCCAACGCCTTGACGGCATCGCTCCGGCCGCCAGGCATTCGCGTCAGCCGGGAAACGATCTTGCGCTTGCTGAAGGCTCGGGGCGCGACGGTCGTCGCGCAAAACCTCGCACGGGACGATGTGCGGGTGTGATCCGTCGATGATATCAATCTGCGCAAGGGAGAGCCGTCGACCGCGTGTTCGGTCTTTATCGACGGGGAGACGCATCGAGTGTTGGTGATTGCTCAGGGGGCCTCCGAAGCGATTGCCTAAAGTGATGCGCGAGTTTCCCACCGTCGAGATGGTGAGCCGCGATCGCGGCTCCGCCTACGCCGCCGCGGCAGCGACCTTGGGGAAACCGCAGGTGGCGGATGGGTTTCATCGGGTTCAGAATCTGCACCAGGCCGTGAAAGAGTCCCTGGCGCAGTCCCTCGGTTCGGATGTGTTCGTGCGGAAAGGGGCCGGTTGGGTCCCTAAGATGGACGGGGCCGAGGAAGCCAGGCTCGAGCCGGCCCCCGCCGGGGAGACCAGCGATCGGGCGGATCCCCTGGGCGTGGTCCCCGGCCCCGCCACCTTGACGGTGGCGGATCGGGAGCGACGTATCCAACTCGCAGGCCTGACCGCCCGGCAAGCCACGAAGTATCGCCGCACCCTGGCCGTGCTGGAAATGACCGACAGCGGGTTGCGGACGACCGAAATCGCGGAGCGGCTGGCGTGCACCATGGCCGAGGTCCGTCGATATCGGAAACAGGCCCCCAAAACCGTGCAGTCCGTAGAGCAAAAAATTGACGCATATTATCAACGCCGGCAGCCTGGAGCGGAGCCATCGTCCCCGAAGCCGACGGCCTCCCAGGTGCGACCGTCTTCCGAATCCATTGTGGAACCCTACCGCGACACCGTGCTCCGCTTGTTCCAGGCAGGGAAAACCCACCGGGAGATCCATGCGAGGATTGGGCAAGCGGGATTCACCGGCAGTGCGAACGCGGTGTATCACTATCTGACCCAGTACGCCCAGGAACACGCCATCCCCTATGGACGCCGCCGGCCCATCCTTCCGCACGAATCGCAGGCGGACGCGGTGCCGCCCCGGCCAGAGTCGATTGCGATGGAACGCGTGTCCACGACGACGATCTATCGACGTCTCCTGCATCTGGCGGCGTCCCGACGGGACGCCATGGCAGCGGCGTTCTCGGGGGAATCGGCCAGCTCCGACAGTCCGGAGCCTTCCGAGCGCCCCCCAGTCCCCGAATCCACCGCAGCCCCCGCACCCGAACCGTGGGTGAATCACACCCAGTATGCGGACAGCATCGCCAAGATTGTCGATGACACCGAACCCAAGGCTCCCACTTCGGCCAAACCCCCCCTGACGGCAACCATGTGGGCCCATCTTCTCCAGCTCGCGCCCGAGTTGGAGG
>JAJZZH010000080.1 GCA_021797675.1 Bacillota bacterium
GTTGGGGATTCATTCCTACCGTCACTTGTCCCCATGCTGTGGGGTAGGGTTGGGGATTCATTCCTACCGTCACTTGTCCCCATGCTGTGGGGTAGGGTTGGGGATTCATTCCTACCGTCACTGGTTTGCTCAGGGATGGTTTGCGCCCCATGGAGCCGGGATGTGTTGACTCGGCTCACTCGAGACGCAGGGGTTCAGCGGGTATCCCTTCGTCTTCGTGGATGAGGGCGTGTAAGTCCGCAAACGGGAACGTCGCGGATTGGTCAAGGTGCGGATTGCCACTTCGCAAGCTCTCAATGCTCATCCCGATCCGGTTGGCCGCTTTGCCGATACGCGCAAAGTGATCATCCATACTCTGCTCACCTCCATACTTCATATCACCCATTATCATGCTTTACGGGCAATTCGTGAAGCGGTTACAACCGTCTTCCTATGCGCCGCCGTGCCTCCGTGGCTTGTGTCGCCGCCTACGGAGTTTTGTCGGCTGATCGGTCGTGCCCAGACACGAATGGCTCATTCTCCTCAGGGGACGACGCGCCGGCCGTGTATTCAGCGGACGCTGGAGAGAAGGCCGGGAATTTGTCGCAGAGTTTTCTTGTCCGGGGATGGTTGATTGACATCAATCTTGGCGGGCCTTCTTTAGAATGGGGCGAGAGACATACTCTGAAATCCCAACGGCATAAACATAATCAGGCCTCGGGGGTGACGACGGATGATATCAGCCTATTCGACGCTCACGGTGAGTTGCCTGTTTGACGGTATCCTGCTTTGGGTGACGGGCCGTCTTATACCTCGGCATATCCGTCTAGGCCAAAGAATTGCCGCCATGGCTGTCGCTCAACTTCCCACGTTATGGGTATTGGTCACCGGAGAGATTTATGCGGCGGCGTGGGCAGCGGCGGCGCTGGCGTGGCCGGTGATCGTCATCCGGATAGCAATTGGCCCCGCCCATCGTGATCAATGGATGCGTGGGGTGATCATTTTTTACGCGGTCGCCATGTTGGCCGGCGGCACAGCCACCGCCTTTTCGACCGTAGGCTCGATGATGGGGCAGCCACCGGGGATCCTCGGTCTAGGCGGTGCCGGTGCGGTCTTGATTGCCATTGGATGGAGGGGGCCAAATTGGGGACGTCGTTGGCTGGCCCCGAGCGTACCCTTGACGGAGGAGTTGGAAATTCAGTTTGACGGTGCTAGGGTTCGCGTGGCTGCGCTGTGGGACTCGGGCAATCAACTGAAAGACCCGATCTCCGGGCGCCCCGTTCTCATCGTCGAGCTGCGCGCAGTTTGGACGGCGTTGCCAGGGGAGATTTTGCCGTGGGCAATGAGTGCCTGGCAGGGGAAAGCAGGGGCGCCACCCGAGGGGTGGCGACATCTGCTAGGTGTGGTGGGATTTCATTCGTTGGCAGGGCACGGGCAGATTCCTGTCCTTCGGCCTGACGCAGTCCTGCGCTGGGACGTGGAAAGGGGATGGATAGCCCTCTCGCCCGTCGTGGTGGGACTGAGCGGGGCGACAGTGTCCGAAGATGGCCGCTACCAAGCGCTGATTTCTCCCGCGTGTCGGCGGTCAAACGACCAGGAAGGAGTGATGGGGGCATGATAGAGGCAAGTCGAAGGAGAGAACCAGCGACCGACCGTCGCCTCGGCGAACGCGCCGACGGATGGCATCGCGACCATGCCCATCGAAACTGGTGGGGAAGTCTGGTTGCGCGCATCCAACATTGGTGGCGAGGAACCTTCCAGCACCCAGGAACGGCCGAGGTGCACTATGTGGGTTCCAGCGAGGCACTGCCGCCGCCTTTGTCGGCGTTGGAGGAAAGCGCATTACTCGATCAACTGGGCAGTGGGGAAGCCGCTGTACGCGCTGTCCTTATCGAACGCAATCTTCGCTTAGTGGTCTATATCGCGCGTAAGTTTGAGAACACCGGAATTGGGATTGAGGATCTTGTTTCCATTGGCACGATTGGGTTGATCAAGGCGGTGAACACCTTCAACGTGGAAAAACGGATAAAACTCGCCACCTACGCCTCCAAGTGCATTGAAAATGAGATTTTAATGTATCTGCGTCGAAATTCGCGCACGCGGTCGGAGGTTTCATTCGACGAACCCTTGAACGTGGACTGGGACGGCAATGAATTGTTGCTGAGTGACGTGCTGGGCACCGAAGCCGACATTATCTACAAACGGCTAGAAGATGAGGTCGACAAGGGTCTGTTGCGTCGCGCGCTGTCCCATTTGTCAGGGCGCGAACGCAAAATCATGGAGCTCCGATTCGGACTGCTAGACGGCATCGAACACACGCAAAAAGAGGTGGCCGACAACTTGGGAATCAGTCAATCGTATATTTCGCGCTTGGAAAAGCGGATTATCAAACGCCTGCAACGCGACATCCATCGCATGGAATAGAGCCCCTCACCGGAAACCCTCCTGACCCTACAGGAGGGTTTCTTTACTCACTGAATGGCCATCCCCGGCCACGAGGTATACCGTGCGCCTTGGGAGCGAACAATCCCGCCTTCGAAAACTCGCCGACCAGCCTCTGTCACTGATCTGCCAGTCCGCGCCGCATCGGTCTACTGGCCGGGTTCGTGACGTTGCTGGGCGAAATTCAATTCCCAAAACTTCCGCAGCAATCACCCGGGAAGAACCAAGGCTCGCCGGTGGGCACGTTGATCACGGCAAGTTAACACGGAGTCGGTCTGATCCCTACCTGATACGGTCCTCTCTAATTGCGACCGCGCCGACGCCCCACTCGCGCGCATCGGACGGTGGCCCGGTCCCGTGTCCCGTGTTTTTGATAGGCGCGCGTTTAAGGATCGAACAGGAAATTACCAAATATAACCATATGCAGGTATAGCCGACGAAGCGCACGGCCATACTGCTTCTGACAACGTGGAGAGCACGGGGAGGGGATGCACATCGAATGCCGCTCAACAAGGTTGAAATCCCTGGAGTAAACACCTCGAAACTTCCGGTGTTGACCAACGTGGAGATGCGGACGCTTTTTCGTGAAATGCAGGCAGGTGACTTGTCGGCTCGCGATAAGCTGATCAACGGCAACTTGCGGTTGGTACTCAGCGTGATTCAGCGGTTTCAGAATCGGGGGGAACATAGTGACGACCTGTTTCAGGTGGGATGTATCGGACTGATGAAGGCCATCGACAATTTTGATCTCGGCCAGAACGTGAAATTCTCGACCTACGCGGTGCCGATGATTATCGGCGAAATTCGGCGATATCTCCGCGACAACAATCCCATCCGAGTTAGCCGATCGCTTAGAGACATTGCCTATAAAGCGCTTCAGGTCCGCGACAAGTTGGTGCACCGGTTTTCGAAAGAGCCGACGATTAGCGAAATTGCCGAAGAACTCGCCGTCCCTCGGGAAGAGGTGCTCTATGCGCTGGATGCGATTCAGGAGCCCATGTCCCTGTTTGAACCCATTTACCACGATGGCGGCGACCCTATCTTTGTGATGGATCAGATTAGTGACGAAAAAAGCCAAGACAAGATTTGGCTAGAGAATATTGCCCTCAAGGAGGCTATGCGGCGGTTGAATGATCGGGAGAAACTCATCTTGACCATGCGGTTTTTCGAGGGAAAGACGCAAATGGAAGTGGCCGACGAGATTGGGATCAGCCAGGCTCAAGTTTCACGCCTGGAAAAGGCCGCCCTGACCCATATGCGTAAATACGTGTAACGCATGATTCGAAAAGCATGGTGGATCGCGGCGGCTATAATCACCTTTGGGTTTCCGATTCCCGGGGTCTCACCGGCAAACCATCATCCCTTGGTCGTGCCTCGTGTGATCCGGCTTCGGGTTATCGCCAATTCCGATAATCCCATTGACCAAGCCGTCAAACTTTCCGTGCGCGATCTGGTACTTGAAGTGCTGAAACCTCGGATGACGCATGTGCATACCCGGGCGCAAGCACTGAGGGTGATATCGACCAGCCAAGGGCCCCTAGTGAGCATAGCCGACCGACTGCTCCGACGTTGGCATCTTGGCTATCAAGCGCATATTTCCCTGGCTCGGACCGAATTTCCCACCAAAGCATACGGGCGTCTCATTCTGCCGGCCGGTAGCTATATGGCGTTGCTAGTGAAGCTAGGCCAGGCGCAAGGCCACAACTGGTGGTGTGTCCTGTATCCTTCCCTGTGCTTTATCGACATGAGCAATGGCTTAGCGGTTCCGCGCCAACGGGTTCAGGCCCCGGACCACCTTACGCGTCGGGGAGGTTCCCTGCATTTGCAGGTCAGTTGGCGCGTTCCCAACTTCATCCTAAGAGTGGTCCATTTTCTGCGCCACGTCTAGCCGCGCTGTCCGCCACATAGGATGAACATGGGGGGCACAGTATGGTCAAAACCTCCGAACTACGGATGAAAGACGTCATTAACGTCGTTGACGGACGCCGACTGGGCAGCGTCCAGGATTTCGATTTGGACCTGGAAGCTGGCCAGATCAAAGCGTTTTTGGTGGCTGGGCAGAGTCGTTTACTGGGTTTTTTTGCCAGAGACCGGGATACGGTGGTGACCTGGAGTCAGGTCGAGAAAATTGGAGACGACGTCGTGTTGGTACGTATTGCCAACTATTCGGAGGCCGCCGCGCATTAGCAGAGCGCCGGCAGTCGTTCGCTCAACCCTTACCCGAACTTCAAAACGGGTAAGGGTTTTGCCGCTTTGCAGAACCGAATGCGCCTACAAGACCGAGGATCGATGGAGGTTTATGATGCTTGCTATCTATCCATGAGTATCTCTGATAATATCTTATAAGATAATTTCGTGATTGCATTATGGATGAGCAGTTTGTCAGCATCGGCAAGGCGGCCAAGATGCTTGGCATGAGCATCGACGGACTCCGGAAGTGGGAACGCGAAGGGCGCCTGATTCCGGTGCGTCGGCGCTATCGGGTCGCGGACTTACGCGCCCTGATGCAGGATGCGCCTGGTGTTGCTAGGAGCATGTCCATTAATTCGAATCATGCCAACCGTATCCACAATATATGGTACCGTTTCCAGAAACTGTGGAATATATTGTAGTTTTTGTACGTGCTCATGGGGATTATTGGACAAGCTCCTAGGGATAATCGCGTACGAACAACAGGCGGATGGTTCGTAGAACACTTTTCCTTCAAAGAAACTCCGTGGTTCGGGTTTGGGTGTTTTGGTTCCACGGGTCGCACGTTGCCGTCCGCCCTTGGTCGGTTGCGTAAAATTGTGGGAGTTTCTAAACGAATATTAACGCAGGGCTTAAACGGTTCTCAGATTTCAGGATTAACCTAATCAGGATGACTGGGGCGGGTTGTTGGCGTGGTCCTTGAACAGGAAAATGGCGATTGGTGGCGGCCGAGCGGAATGTCAGCAGGGGGATGCTACGCTGAGAACTCGGCCATTTTTTGTGCGTCGCGATCAGCGTGCTAGCCGATGGGCTCGGCGGTTCCGCCAACAATAATCTGGGTTTCCTTGCGGGACGCGATTTGCCTCTGCGGCGTCGAAGTTTATACTTTGTAGAGGGTCCGGTCCCCAGGGACAGCCGGTTCACAATGATCGCAAAAAGACCGTGGGGCATGGATTAGGCGTGTTGCCCCGATACAGGAGGAGTTCAGCGTGCCGCATTCGTATCTCGTTCCCGCCCTCGTCGGTGGACTCATTCAAGGCATCGTGGAATGGCTGCCAGTCAGCAGCAAGACGATGCTAACAATATATTTTGCGATTCTAGGGATTAAAGTGCAGAATGCATACAACCTGGGGCTAATCGCGAATTTTGGATCCTTTTTTGCTGCCTTGTATTACTTTCGGCGGGAGGCGTGGAGTACGCTCAAGGCCCTGGCGCATCCATTTGCGGGCGACCCCTATTCCCGCCTGTTGCGCTTCTTGGTGCTCGGAACCCTGGCCACGGGAGTCGTCGGGATTCCCTTGTACCTCACCATCCGTCACACGTTTACGCTGGTAGGGGGATCGGTGGCTATGGTCTTGATTGGCCTCCTGCTGCTGGTCACGGGCTTTATCGCCCGCAAGAAAGAGCGCTTGATGGAAGCCAATGCGAACGCAGGGCAAGACAAACCTGCCGACTGGCGAGCAGCGCTGTTGGTGGGCGGGATGCAAGGCCTGGCTGCCTTGCCCGGAATCAGCCGCAGCGGGATGACCATTACGCCGTTGCTGTGGATGGGCTTCGAAGCGGAACAGGCGATCCGTCTGTCCTTCATGTTGGATGTGCTGGCCCTGGTGGGAGCGGGGGTCGTGCCGTTGGTCATCGGAGGTGGCGGGCGCGCAGCGGTGGTCGCATTTGGCCTTGGCACCACCGTGCTGATGTTGATTGTGGCCAGCGTGGTGTCCTTCTTGGCCATCAATACCGTGCTGAAATGGGCGCGACGCTTGCGGACGTCCACGGTGACGTTCCTGATTGCTGGTATTGCGCTGGCGGTCGCGGGAACGGCGGCCATCGTCCACTGACCGGCGATGTGTTGGAGGCGCTCCAGCTGCCAGCGAACCTGAGTCGTCGTGCCTACGAGATTTAAAAACCATCCGAACGTACACTGAATCAAAGGCGATCGCTGGCGGACGGGGGGACAGGGTATGTGGACAAAGGCAACGGATGCTGGATACGTGTCGTGGTCAGTTGACGATAGCGTGCGTGCGTTGGTGACCACCCGTGAAGTCGGTGGTGCCGCCGGGGTACCGCTGAGCATGAATCTTTCCTTCGTAGCGGGGCAGGAATCCGCCGATCAGGTCATCCAGAGCCGCCGGCAGGTCGCGGCGTGGTTTTCTCAGCCCCTCGAGGCCATGGTGTACGCAGAGCAGGTGCATGGCGGGGAGATAGCCATCGTGAGCCAGGCGGACGGCGGACGGGGGGCGGCCGCGGCGGCCAACGCGGTACCCGCCGCCGACGGGCTCTTAACTCGGGACCGCGGTCTTGTTTTGAGCCTATTGTTTGCTGATTGCGTGCCAGTGTTCCTGGCTGCCCCCGACCAGGATTGGATTGGGGTGGTGCACGCGGGATGGCGGGGAACCGCTCGCGGGATCGCGATGCGAGCGGTAGCGCTGTTGGCAGCCCAAGGAATTGCGCCGGCAGCCCTATGGGCGGGAATTGGCCCCTCGATTGGGGGTTGCTGTTATGAGGTAGATGAGACGGTGGTGCATGCCGTGGGCGCCACCGTGGGCAAACCGGGAGCAGGAGAAGCGGTGCCGTCAGCAGCCCCGGGACGGTTTCAACTGGATCTGGGCGAAGTCAATCGCCGCCTCTTGCGGGAGGCTGGCCTGGCCGACGAGCGGATTGAGAGTGCGGGGCTGTGCACCGCCTGTCATTCCCAATGGTTCTTTTCATACCGCCGGGACGGCGTGCGCAGCGGGCGTTTGGGAGGTTTCATATGTCGGAAATAGCGGAACGCATTGGCCGAATCATGGAGCGCATCGAGGCCCTGCGGCCACGGGGAGATTGCCGTCTGATGGCGGTCACCAAAGGCCAGCGCTGGGATCGGATTCAAGCTGCGATCGAGGCTGGCGTGCGTCTGTTCGGCGAGAATCGGGTCCAGGAATGCACTCAAAAATGGGCCGTTCGGCCGGATGGCTTGGAAATCAGAATGATTGGACATTTGCAACGAAATAAGGTAAAATATGCCATACAGGTGTTCTCTGGCATCGACACCATTGACGGCGAGACGCTGGCGGAGGTATTGGATCGGCATCTCTCCCGCCAGTTGTCGGTGATGCTTGAAGTCAATGCCGGCGAAGAACGTACTAAGACCGGGATGTTGCCAACGGCGGTGCGAGGGTTTTTGGAGACTGCCGGGCAGTGGCAGCGGTTGCGGTTTGATGGCATACTGGCCATGCTCCCTCAGGCAAGGGATTCCAGCTTAGGTGAAAGTAAAAGAATTCGGGGATTGATGCAGGAGACTGCCGAATTGTGGCGAATCTGTCAGAGGGAACGATGGCCATGGGCCCCATTAGTGGAGTTATCGATGGGCATGACTAGCGATTATGAATGGGCATTGGAAGCAGGAGCTACAATCGTTCGGATCGGCCAGGGAATCTTTGGCCCTCGTCAATAATCCAGGGAAAGTGGGGGAGGCACATGCCGGGATTTAAGGAGACCTTGTTGAATTTTGTGGGACTGGAAGAAGTGGAAGAAGACGAGGAAGTGATGGAAACAGGAAATGGCGGGCAGGGCCCCGGTCGCCACGAGCCATCATCCATGGATTGGCAGGATGATGTGACTCGCCAGCGCCGCCGGGGGGGGCTGGTGAGCCTGCCTTCTTCGCACAAAGGTTTTCGGGTCGTGGTGATGCACCCATGCACCTTGGAGGACGGCCAGGCTATTGCCGACCAAGTCAAGGCGAAGCGTCCGGTCATCGTTAACCTGGATCTCGCGGATGAACGGTCGCAACAACGCCTGCTGAATTTTCTTTCCGGGGTGGCGTATGCGGTAGATGGAGGATTGCGACCGGTGGGCGATGCCATATTCCTGGTCACACCCAATAATGTTGAGGTCGACACCATGGAGCGCGAGGTGGAAAGTCCGCAGAACTGGGTACGTGGTATGAAGTGAGTGTGATCTTTTATCACCTGGCCGACACGGTTGTCTACCTGCAAGATTTTTTCTATGTGGTGTTGGTGGTGCGGATCGTTGGTTCGTTTTTCCAGCCCCGCACCGACGGGCTATGGATGCGCGTGGTGGGATGGTCGGTCAATATTACCGAGCCGGTGTTGGCGCCGATTCGCCGTCGGATCCCGTTATTGGGAACCATCGACTTGTCGGCGCTGATCGCCTTGTTCTTGGTCAATATCGCGGGCTTTGTTTTGAGGCAGTTTTTTATCTTTTTGGCGGTGCATGTATAATGAAGAGAGCAAGCCGATTAGGGGGATAAATGTGCCGTTAACTCCACTGGACATTTACAACAAGGAATTCAAGCGCAGCGTACGCGGGTATAGTGAGGACGAGGTCAACGAGTTCTTGGATGAGATTGTCCGCGACTACGAGGCACTTATTCGGGAAAACGAAGAAGTGAAGAAGAACTCGGCGGGAATGAGCGATCGCCTTGAGGAATACCGCAAGCTGGAAGTCACGTTGCAGAACACGCTGGTGGTGGCGCAATCCACCGCCGAAGAGGTGAAGGCGGCGGCGCGCAAAGAGGCGGATCTAATTATTCGGGAGGCCGAGGGCAAGGCGGAGGAGATGATTAACCGTGCGCAGGCCCGGGTTCGGGAAATCATGCAGGAGTTCGAGCGGCTGCAAAGAGAGACCGAGCAATTTAGGGCGCGAGTGCGGAGTTTGCTGGAATCCCAGATCGCGTTGTTCCTGGACGACCGGGCGATGAGGCCGGACCGGGTACTAACCCGCAGCGAAGACTAGATCCATCGAGTTGACGGGATTGGTTACAATAACAGCGGCACCGCGATGGGACAAAAATTGGGGCAGCCGAGCCCGAAGCCGACGGCCGTTGGGGGGGAGCGGGGTTTTGCCCCGGAGCCGACCGCGGGTTGAAACGTTGGCGTGAAGAGGTGTCCCTTGCCGTCAGGGCAAGGGATTTTGTATTGTATGTTACGAATAAGGCGGACAGGCTGGCGAACGTGGGCATGACCAAATCGTCAACGCAGAGCTAACACGAGCTTAGGGCCTCAGTCATCGTGCCGACGGGCGCGACGGACGGGTGCACTTGCCGTCGCCGTTGGTATCATAGCGCGTGGCTCACAATCGCCTAAGAAAGGGGGCAGCGGCCGTTGCCACCGTCCTCGCCGACGGGGTTTCCAGGCCGCGATGGTTGATGGATTACCGAGCTACATTGCATTTGCCGAAGACCGAGTTTCCGATGCGAGCAAACTTGCCAGAGCGCGAGCCCCAGTGGTTGGCCCAATGGAAAGCCCTCGACCTTTATGGCCAGCTGCGGTCCCTGCGCCGCGGCCAGGAAAAATTCGTCCTGCACGACGGCCCGCCCTATGCCAACGGTGACATTCACACCGGCACGGCGTTGAACAAAATCGTCAAAGACTTGATTAATCGGTACTGGGGGTTCCAGGGTTACGATGTTCCCTATATTCCCGGCTGGGACACTCATGGCCTGCCGATTGAACTGAGAGCCCTCAAGCAACTGGGGGTGAGTCAGCATCAAATTGATCCGCTGACCTTACGCCGGGAGTGTGCCAAGGTGGCCCGCCACTTCATTCCGCTGATGACGACGGAATTTCAAAGACTCGGCGTGCTGGCCGACTGGGATCATCCATATGTAACCATGGACCCCGCCTATGAGGCGGGAGAACTCCGCATGTTTGCCGAGATGGTGGCCAAGGGATTGATTTACCGAGGCCTGATGCCAGTCTATTGGTGTCCGCACTGTGAAACCGCACTGGCCGACGCCGAGATTGAATATCATCCCCAGATCGCTGATGCGCTGTGGGTAGCCTTCGAATTGGCGCCGCGCGATGGAATGCCGGACGCGGTGCGCGCCGTGATTTGGACCACGACCCCATGGACTCTCCCAGCCAACGTGGCCATCGCGCTCCATCCCGATTTGGCCTACCTGGTGGTAGGCACGGAAGCGGGGAACCTGTTGGTGGCCGAGACCCGCGCGGAGGCCACGCTGCAGACGCTCGGGCTGACGGCTAGGGAGCGCTGGGGACCATTTTCCGGGCGGAGTTTGGAAGGATGGCAAGCGCGGCATCCGTATCTCGACCGCCCGTCTCCGTTGATTTTGGGTCAATTTGTGACCGACGAGAGTGGAACGGGCCTCGTGCACACCGCCCCTGGCCACGGAATGGACGACTATTTGGCAGCTTCCGCCTATGGGCTACCCATGCTTCAACCTTTGAACGGTCAAGGGGTGTTTGAAGAAGGCACGCCGGTGACCGGGGGACTCTTTTACCGTGATGCCAATTCCGTTATCGTGGAGACCCTTCGCCAGAGGGGAGCGCTATTGGGTGCAGAACGGCCGTCTCATCAGAATACCTTTTGTTGGCGGTGTAAGAACCCCGTCATCTATCGCGCCACCGAACAGTGGTTTATGTCCATCCAGAAGATCCGATCGGCCCTGTTGGACGCTGCCGAAACGGTGCAATGGGATCCTGCCTGGGGGTTGGAGCGGATGCGCGGCATGGTCCGCGACCGCCGCGACTGGTGTCTGTCCCGACAGCGCGCCTACGGAGTCCCGATTCCCGCCTTTTACTGTGAAGATTGTCACCAGGTCCTGCTAACCCCGGAGCTAATCCGCCGCGTTGCGGAACGGATTGAGGAGCTCGGTTCGGACGTTTGGTGGGAGGAGCCGGCGGCGGCGTTCCTGCCTGCTGGTTATTGCTGTCCTGGGTGTGGGGGCACGCGTTTTCGCAAAGAGAAAGATGTTTTTGACGTGTGGATGGACTCTGGTGCGAGCCAGACCGTGCTGGAAAAGCGGGGCGAGCTGAAGTGGCCCGCGGATCTGATCCTGGAGGGGGGAGACCAATACCGAGGCTGGTTCATGGCACTTTTGACCGAAGCCGTGGCCGTCCACGGTAAGGCTCCCTACCGGGGCGTACTCAGCCACGGCTGGGTATTAGACAAGGCTGGCCAGGAGATGCACAAATCCCTCGGCAACACGGTGGATCCCCTCGAGTTGGTTGATCGTTATGGTGCCGACATCGTGCGACTTTGGGTGGCGGCCGGAGAATTTCGCAGCGACGTGCGAATTTCAGAAGATCTGATGCGACAAATGGCCGAGACGTACCGAAAGATCCGGAATACCATGCGATTTTTGCTCGGCAACTTGGCGGACTATGAGCCGGCCGAGGACGTGGCAGCACCACCGATTGCCGATCCGCTAAACCGGTGGGCGATATGGACGGTGGACCAGTGGCTGACGGGCGCCGATCAGGCCTACCGCCAGTACCAGTTTCATACGGTGGTCCATGGGGTAATTCGTCTGGTCACCCTGGATCTATCGAACGTCTATTTGGATGTTGTCAAAGACCGCCTGTACACTTTGGCCGGTGACGACCCGTTGCGCCGCGAAACCCAGGGGGTGCTGTATCACATCCTGAGGGTTTTAACGATTTCCCTCGCGCCCATTTTGGTCTTTACCAGCGAGGAAATCTATCAAGTGATGCGCCAGCGAGCGGGAGGGCTGGATTCGGTGCATTTGGAGACATGGCCGCGTCGGGCTAATCTTACGTACAGCGACGCCGAAGCGTTTCGGATGACACGCCTGCTTCGGCAACGCGAAGCGATTCTCAAGGCTTTGGAAACCCTACGCGAATCCAAGGAGATTGGAAATTCGCTGGAGGCGGAAGTCGTGTTGACCGTCCCCTCAGCCGAGTGGACGCTGTGCGAAGAAGGCGATACGGATTTGTTAACGGAGATGACGATGACGGCGGGGGTTACTTTGGAGGAGGGTGATGTCTTGATCGCCAAGGCCCAAAGGACGACATACCAGCGATGTGAGCGATGCTGGCGACACACGGCCGACGTGGGCCAGAGCGAACCGAGAGGGTTGTGCAGACGGTGCGTCGAGGTGCTGGCGGTTGAGGAGCCATCACGATGAAACATCCTCATCCATGGCAAGTTATCGGGCTGGCGACCGCCGTGTTTGCGTTGGATCGGATAAGCAAGGGCCTGGTCGCGCAAGGAATGTTCGTCGGCCAGTCTATCCGGCTGATTCCCCATGTGCTGGAATTGACATATATTTTGAACAGCGGTGCCGCCTTTGGCGTGCTACAGCACCGGGACTTGCTGTTCATTGTGGTGGCGTTTTTATTGCTGTTCGGCGTGCTCTGGGTAGCGTTCACCCGTCCTTCGCTGGACAGCCGTTCAATTTGGGGCATGGGGCTGTTAGCCGGTGGGGCGGCTGGGAATTTGTGGGACCGCCTGGTTGCCGGCCACGTGATCGATTTCATTCACTTCCGCTACTTTCCCGTCTTCAACTTCGCTGACGCATCGATCGTGGTCGGAATGGGGATGGTGCTGTGGGATTACTGGCGACGCGAGGGAGCGGAAGCCGACGATGAATCTGAACCGCGAGCGAATGATTCGCGTCCCTCCTAAGTATGCCGGCTGGCGTCTTGATCGGGCGTTGCCGGAGCTTTTCCCCGAGTTTCGGTCGCGTACGTTTTGGCAACGGGCGATTCGTCAGGGATTGGTACGGCTAAATGGGAAGCCGACGCGGGTAGCAACGGTGGTGCGAGCGGAGGACACGATTACGGTGGACGAGGCGCCGGAGTCCGAGCCGCAGCGGGTGACGCGCATCGAGCACTTCGACCCGGAACGTATTTTGTACGAGGATGCCTTTCTGCTGGTGGTGAATAAGCCGGTGGGCATGGTGGTGCATCCCTCCCGCGGGCATACCGAGGACAGTCTGGTGCAGTCTCTGTGGCCATGGTTGAGCGAAGTCGAGCGGTTCCCGGACGCAAGTCGGCCGGGGATCGTCCACCGGTTGGACAAAGACACCAGCGGATGCCTGTTGGTGGCACGAACCCGGGAGGTCCATGAACGTTTGGCGGCAGCGCTTAAACGGCGGGAGATCCACCGGCTCTACCTCGCGCTGGCCCAGGGGGTCGTCGATCCCCGCCAGGCAACGGTCGAAGCTCCGGTGGGCCGAGACCCTAAACACCGGTTGAAAATGGCGACGGTTTGGCAGGGACGGCCGGCCCGGACACACTGGATTGCCGTGGCTGAGTGGGATGCCTTTAGCCTGCTGTGGTTGAAACTCGATACGGGGCGCACCCATCAAATTCGGGTGCATTTGGCCTCCGTAGCCCATCCTTTGGTTGGCGATATGCTGTATGGGGGAAGTCCGTGGCAAGACTTTAACACCCAGGCCCTGCATGCATGGCAACTCCGATTTGACCATCCCGTCACCGGGCAGGAAGTGGTGGTCAACGCGCCCCTGCCGCCGGCATGGGGAACACTTTGGCGCGCACTTGGCAGGCCCTCCCGCCTGGACCCGCTTCCGGTTTCGTGGCAAGGTCTCTCAAGTCGAGCCTTGGCGCAGAGTTTCGCCGCCTTGGTCGACCAGCCGTGGGTGCAGAAGATCACGGAGTCCTAGACCGCTGACTGGCCGGCCCTGGGAGACCAGCTCATCAGCAATATTGCGATCCAGATAAACGGTTAAGTCAGGGAAAAGTCCCTGAGTGGAGGAAAGTATGCAAATTGGGGAAAATCCGGGGAGCTTACGGATAAGCTGTAGCGGTCTATCGACGGGAAGTCGGGGAGGAATGAGTACGGTGACGTTGATCTAATGGCTAGAGCGATTCGGGACCGAAGAGGCAGGTCAAGAGTACCGATATCAGCAGCGATGGCCTAACGGATT